>JAOTYK010000004.1 GCA_029861955.1 Acidobacteriota bacterium | reverse complement strand
GCCCTCCCGTTCGGCCTCATGAAAGAGTCGTTCCATCAGGTCGATGCCGGCGATCCGCTCCGGGAACGGCACACCGAGCCATCGACCGGCCCAGACGACCGCCATCCCGTCCGCGTGGACCGGTTGGCAGTCGCCGACGATTCGCTTCAGTTCGGGGTCGTCGCGCATGAGAACGACCTTGCCCGCATTCAGGACGACGTGCTGGGTCGCCTGCCGGGATGTGATTGCCTGACGACAGGCAGACACGGCGCCGTCCATGTCCACGACATCGACCATGACGCCGAAAAGCCTTCGCCTGCGTTGATCGTGCACCGTGTCATCCCGTCCACCCGCAGAGCACCTGCGGTGCGCGTATTCTAGCCGACACTCGCCAGCGATCGTTCCAGGGCTGCCAGCGCTCGCAGCATCCACGCCTGCCCCCAGCGTAAATGAGGCGTGAGGTCGGTCCGGCCGGGGCGATGGGTGTAGCCGAAGGCACCGTCCTCGCGGCCCAGCTTGTCGACGGTCCAGCGAAGGGTGCGGAGGGCCCGGGTCGGGCCGTCCTCGATCATCGAGGCCAGGAGGGGATCCGTCATCACGAGGATCGCCTCGGCCGCCGCATGGATATCCGCGGGCCATGGCTGATGGAGGCGATGAACAGGCCGCCCGTCGTCCTCCAGGAGTCGTCGTCGATAGAACTCCAGCCCGCGCCGGGCGGCTTCCAGTGGGCGCTCCCAATCGAGGTGCCGGGCGATGGAGGCCAGATCGCGCAGAACGAATCCGGTGTGGTGCCCGTCGACCCAGCGGTGATGAATCGCCAGGCCATACGGCCAGGATCCATCGTCCCGCTGTTGGTCGAGGACGAAACGGGTCGCTCGGCGAGTCAGGTCACGAAGATCCGGCTCGTCAAAGGCTGCCAGCAGGGACGCACCTCGCAACGAGGCGTTCAGTACGCAGCTGTGATCGATCGGCGTGTAGCTGAAGCAAACGGTCTCGCCGGCCTCGGTCCGTCGAAGCCTGTCGGTGACGAAGCGCGCAGACTGTCGGGCCCAGTCACGCCCCTGCGGGAGTCGTTGCCCCGCCGCCAGGAACGCGTCGGCGACCGTCGTGGTCACGACGACCGACGGTGTATCGCGTGGGATGAAGAACGCTCGCGCCGCCCAGTCGAACGGGTAGCCCCATCCGAGGGGTCCCGATTCATCACCGACGGCGTTGGCTCTCAACCAGCGAAGCCGCGCAAGACCGTCGCCGGCGATCCGTTCATCGTCGCGGACCGTGGCAAGCTCCAGCTCGGCGTGGGCCAGCAGCGCGACGCCTTTCGCATTGACGGTCGCGGGCACCCGAAGTAGTCGGCGTGAGAGACCGGCTCGCCGCGCTCCCTGCAGGAAGAGGATTCGACCCCACTTGCCGAACGGCGAGACGAGCGTGGCCAGCGGGCTGTTGAGCGCGTCGTAGGGGTCGCTACCGGTGGGGCCGTTGGCTGCAATCCATGATCGGAGCCGATCCGTGACCGACGTGACCCAGACCAGATCGTTCATCGTGGATCGCCGCCGCCTAACGCTTGACGGTAGATCGCCTCCAGGGAGCGGGCGACCACGGCGGGCGTACAGGACTCCATCATCGTTCGTCGCGCGGCCGTTCCGAGGGTCGTTCGCAGCACGGGATCGGAGAGGAGTCGATCAATGGCTACCGACAACGCGCCGGCGTCACCCGCCGGAACCAACCAACCGACGTCGTCGCTCGCGATCAGGCGGGGGATGCCGCCGACCGGCGTCGCGACGCACGGGAGTCCCCACGCCATCGCCTCGAGGAGCGCAATCGGAAGCCCCTCGCGAAGCGACGGCAGGACGAACAGATCGGCACGACGCAGGAGGTTCGCCTTCTCCTCGCCATCGACCCAGCCCGCCCACTCGATACGCCCAGCAATTCCGAGTCTGCGTGCCTCTTGCCGAAGCTCGTCCATCGGATCCGGGCCCGCGATGACGCAACGGTAGGGACGGTCCGGCGGCAACGCGGCGAGAGCCTCCAGCAGCGTATACGCGCCCTTCTCCCTGAGGCCGCGGCCCGCCAGAAACAGCAGCGTCGGTTCGCTTGCATCGGGACCTGAGAGCCCATCCGTCGGTGGCGGCTCGACGGCATTAAAAACGAGATGAAACGGGATACCGGCCGCAACGGCCGCGGGCGCAAGATCCGACGTCAATCCCAGCAACACCCGGGCACCGCCGGCAGCCACGGTCAGCGGGTGACTCGCGGGGCCCTGTGTCGCGATTTGCTCCGCCAGAAGACCGCTGTGGACCTGCAATACGACGGGCGTCGAGAACAGCCGCGCGATTCGAAGCAGAACCCGTTTACGCGCGAGGCTGTTGCCGTGAGAGGTGTGGACATGGAGCAGGATCCGGTCGCGCCGCCGTAGCAAGAGGGCCACCAACCGCACGCAGGCCGTCGCGAACGAGATGAACTTGACCAGTGGCCCGCCGTCTGTGGAGGTGGACAGCCAATGCACACGTCCGGGCCAGGCCGCAGACTGGGCCTGGATCAGGGTGTGGATGACGTGAACGATCCCGCCGCGTCGGTCCGAGCCGGGGCCGACGTGCCAGATCTCGACATCCGTGGCCGATGGTGGTTGCATGGCAGGGTCATCCTAACGGTTTTTGACTATCGAGGCGCCTGATGGATCGCCAGCTCAATTTCTTGATCGTGGGGGCGCAGAAGTCCGGGACGACCTCCCTCCATCGATCCCTCGCGCTCCATCCGTCGGTCTTCCTTCCCGACCAGAAGGAGATCGATCTCTTTGGCACCGCGGCGTCGTTCGCGCGGGCGTCTCGGATCCTGGACCGACACTACCGAAAGGCGGAGGACGAACCGGCGCGCGGTCTCAGTTACGTCGGGATGATGTTCCTTGAGGGGGCGGCCGAACGAGTCCACGAGTACTCGTCGCAGATGAAGATCGTCGCGGCGCTTCGAAATCCGATCGATCGCGCCTACTCGGCCTACTGGCATCATCGACGCACCGGATGGGAGCAGTCCGAGACCTTCGAGGAGGCGTTACGACGCGAGGACGAATCCGACGTCCCCGACGATCAGGCGGCGCGTGCGATGACCTATCGACGCAACGGATGTTACGCCGACCAACTGGAGCCGTACATCCGCCTGTTCGGACGCGAACAGGTCTCGCTGTTGCTGAGCGATGATCTGCGGGATCGGCCGCGGGAGACGCTGGATCGATTGACGGATTGGCTGGGGATCGATCCCATCCCGGAAGAACGATGGTCGACCCGGCGACACAACGAGGCGGCGATGCCCCGTTACCCCGCATTACAGAAGACGCTTCTGGCCCACGACTCGCGGCTGAAACGGATCTACCAACGTCTGGTGCCGGAACGTATCCGTGAGCCGATTCGTCGTACAATCACCACGCCCCTCGTCCTTCGGCACGAACAACCGTTCGTCTATCCGCCCCTGGCGGCGGAGACCCGGCGGCTCTTGTGCCGGTACTACGCGCCCCACAACGCGCGTCTAGCGACGATCGTCGGGAGGGATCTGGGTCATTGGGTCTGAGCCGAGGCCGGGGATCGCAGCCGATCCAGGTTGCGCCGGGCCGGGTCGTAGTCCGGTGAGAGTTTCGTCGCGCGTGCGTAGGCGTCGTACGCACGGTCAAATTCTCCGCGGGCTTCCTCCGAACGACCGAGCAACGTGTAGAGCCTTGCCCGGGTGAGGGGATCGTTCCCCGTTGCCGCCAGGCTCAGCGATCGATGGGCCTCCTCGATCGCGTCATCGAACTGACCCAGCTCCAGCAGCGTGCTCGCCAGAAATTCCGCATACCGTGTCGCCTGGGGCAGCTGTTCGCGGGCGGATCGAGCCGCCGCCAGCGCCTCTTCGTGTCGTCCCAGTCCCATCAACGCACGGGATCGTTGCCGATCTCGTTCCGCTCGTGCCTGAACCGTCACGAGGGGTGGGACGGCCGCGAGCAAATCGTGAAGCTCTCGTGCGTTATCGTCACCGAGAAGCAATTTGCCGCACACCCGGATCAATGGCTCGTCGGCGTGGATGCCACGATCCTCCAGATGGTCCACGACCGCGGTCGTCAATTTCGCCGTCTGGCCGGTCTCCCGGGCCCACGGCTCGAGGGCGACGAAGAGCTCCGACGAGGGCGGGAACGTCCGAATCAATTCGTCCAGCGGGAAGAGTTGGACCCGAAGGTCGCTGGCGATACCCGGTGCGAGACGCGGCGACAGCTCCAGCGAGCGTCGGAACGTCTGGAGCGCTTCGTCTCGTCGACCCATGGAGAGCAGCAGGCTTCCGAGGCGACGCTGGACTCCCGGTACCGACGGGGCCAGGGAGGCGGCCAGATCCATGCCGGCGACGGCCTGTCGACGGACGGGATCGTCCTTGCGGGTCGCCAACTCCCAGTGCAGCGTCGCCAGTTCGGCGATGGCGTCGGCATCGAGAGGATGGGCCTCCAGTCCACGTTGGATCAGGCTCTCGGCCTCCCGAAGTGCCGCTTCAAATCCTGCCAGTCGGTCCGCAGGCGGAAGGTTGGCGTCCTCCAATTCCGCGACAGCAACTTTAATGTTGCGGTCCACCCGTTCGGCCAACCTTTTGGGGGACGGCGCGATCAGCGATGTGAATCGAGACGCGGATGGGTGGGACGGATCCCTCTGAACCCGCAGCCTCTCCCACGATGCGGCCAGGGAGAGCGTTCCCACGACCAGGATCGCAACCCCCAGCACCCAGCGGCCCGGCCCCGCTGCCCTCGGTGGCTTTGCAGTTGACATCGTTCTCCCTATCCATCAGATTATAAACCGTTTAGTGGTTCTGAAGCGAGTGGGACGCGGACGGATCCGAATGAACATCCATGCAACCTGTCTGGACAGCTCCAACGGAACACAGGTCTGTTCCGAGGTGGAGAGCTATAACGTTCTCGGCACTCGCATATCCGCGCTGACCCGGGAGCAATCGGTACGGCTGTTCGCCAAACATATTGCCGAGGGTCGCACGGGCTACGTTTCGGTCTGCACCGTCAACGATGTCGTCGAGGCCGTGAGGGATCCGGCCTTCAAGGAGGCCGTCGCCGGCAGCTGGTTGAAGACCGCCGATGGCATGCCCCTGGTCTGGTGGGGACGTCTTCGCACCTCGCATCCCGTCGAGCGAGTCTACGGACCCGACACGCTGCGGGCGGTGTTGACGGACCCCGGACATCGAGAGACCCGGCACTACTTCTTCGGTGGCGCCAACGAAGCGATCACCGCCCAGTTCGTCGAAGCGGCTCGCGCGATGAACCCGGACCTGAGGGTTGCGGGCGCCATGACACCGCCCTTCGGCGACCCGGGACCTGAACGACAACAAGAGATCCTCGATGAGATCAACGCCAGCGGGGCGGATATCGTGTGGGTCGGGCTGGGCGCGCCCGCCCAGGTGTTCTGGATGGCCCGACATCGGCAAGCCCTTCGGCCGTCGTTGTTGGTCGGCGTCGGTGCGGCCTTCGATTTTCTCGCCGGGATCAAGTCCGAGGGGCCGCGATGGATGCGGCGCGCCGGCCTGCAATGGCTCTTTCGCCTGATCCAGGAGCCCCGGCGTCTCTGGCGTCGTTACCTCGTTTACAACACGCTGTTTCTGTTCCACGGCATCCGACAGGTCTGCGGCATCACCCGTTATCCCGTCATCGAAAACAAGGACGGTGAGTGATGGCGGTTCCCGGTGCGGCGCCACAGGTCACGCGCTACTCGCCCACACCCGGTGCGGCAAAGGCCGTCCATCTCAGCCCGAAGTTGCGCTGGCAGCTCTCGTTGGTCTGCGCGGACATCGTCACGGTGCTGCTGGCTGTCGTTGCGACTTATGGTCTTTACCTGGCTCTTGGTGTCGGTCGCCGTCACTGGGATCCGGATCTCTACCTGCGGGTCATCGCGTCCTACACCGCCCTCACGGTCTTCGCCCTGCAGGCCTACGGCGCGTATCGCGATGAGCTTGGCCTACTCAGGATCGAGGCGATCAAGAAGATTCTTCACGGCGTCGGCGCCGGCGTACTCCTGACACTCGGCGTCTCGTTCTTTGCGAAGTTCGGAGAGTTCTCTCGCCTGACGCTGGTGATGTTCGGGCCGATGACCGTGTTCGCGCTGGTGGCGCAGCGGTTCGTGGGTTGGAAGCTGCAGGCCCGGCGACGCAATCGCGAGACACGGACACGCAACGTCTTGATCTACGGAGCCGGAGAGACCGGGCGACTGCTGGCCCAGCACCTTCGTGACGAACACCAACTCGGTCTGTCGCCAATCGGTTTCATCGATGACAACCCGTCGCTCGGTGCCAGCGAGATCCGGGTCACGCCCGGTGTCGACGGCGACCGCGTTCCGGTCTTCGGTGGCGAGGAGGCCCTGGATCAGACCCTCCGCATGACCCGTCCGGACGCCGTGTTCATCGCGATGCCCTCCGCACCTTCGAGCCGCATCACCGAAATCATTCGTCTCCTCGAGTCGCGGGGAGTTGCGTACTTCTTCGTCCCGAGTGCCGGCGACCTACTGTTCTCGACACTGCGCTTCGGGCAGGTCGCCGGGATGCCGGTTTTCACCCGTCGCCTGCCGTCGGCGACACGCTTCTACGGCGTCATCAAGCGAGTGGTCGATCTGGCTGGAGCCGGTCTGGCGCTGATCGCCAGCGCCCCGCTGCTGGTTCTGGGAGCCCTCCTCATTCGGGTGAGTTCGCCGGGGCCGATCCTCTTCAAGCAGCAGCGGGTCGGGCACGACGGGCGTCGTTTCACGATCTTCAAATTGCGGACGATGCATACCACCGCGCCGGCCTACGGTCGTCATCCGACGGGTCATGACGACACGCGGATTACTGGTGTCGGGTCCTTGCTTCGTCGCACGAGCATCGACGAGCTACCGCAACTCTTCAACGTGTTGCGAGGCGAGATGAGTCTTGTCGGGCCTCGGCCTGAGATGCCGTTCGTCGTCGACGGGTACGACGACATCCAGCGCCAACGTTTGTCCGTCAAGCCCGGGATCACCGGCCTGTGGCAGATCAGCGCTGATCGTGCATTCAGCATCCACGACAACATTCAGTACGACCTGTATTATCTTGAGCGTCGCAGCACAAGCATGGATCTCGCCATCATGGCGGTGACCCCTTTCGTGCTCCTGTCCCGCAATCGGGCCGTCTAGGAGCCTCACCGGAGAGCCGTGACGAGCCACGTACAGTCCGCTCACACCGGTGGCACATCCCTCGCGCGGGTCTACGCGTTCGGGATCGGACTGTGTCTGCTCGTTTCCATCGGTCTCTCGTTCGCATCCTCAAGCCTGCTACCGTTCGTCGCCGCTCTCGTCGCGCTGGGGATTGCCGCAGGCGTGTTTCTCGCGCGTCCCACGGCGTTCCTCGTGTTCGTGCTCCTGGGGTCGGCGATCTCCGGATTGAAGACGCCGTTCGATCTGCTGAGGGTGGGTTCCACCGACATGACCGTCTCCGGTCTTCGCTGGATCTTCGTGGCCGGATTCCTGGCCGTTCTGATCGTGATCCATCTCAAAGAAATGAGGCAGATTCGACCCTATCTGCCGATGACGCTGTTCATCGCTGCGGTCCTGCTGCGCTGGACGACGGCGTACCATTCGGAGGGGTTGAAGGATGTCCTGTTCTACACGCTGCCGTGGCTGTGTGGGTTCTTCGTCGCGGGGTATGCCGCACGGCGTGTAGACGTCGTTTCACGTGCGGTCGGTGGGACGATGATCGGTAGTGTCGCGCTGTTGTTCGCGCTTTACGTGGTTCTCTTCGCAACCGGCAACGAACAGATGACGCTGGAGGGTCCCTACGGAGTCCTGGCGCCACGGGGCACCAGTCTATTCCTGTTGACCGCGTTGGCCGCGTCGCTCGCGATCTGGCGGGCACCCATCTCACCGCGGTGGCGTGGGGTGTCCCGGGCGTCCGCGTTGCTGGCGCTGGGGCTGATCGCCTTCACGATGTCGCGGACGGCCGCCGTGGTCGGGATTCTTCTACTGGCCGTCCATCGAGTGAACCCCAACAAACGTCGTCAACTGTTGGTCGGCGGTGTGATGGCCGTCATCATCTGCGCGCTCCTGATCGCTTATGTTCCGGCAATCCATCAACGGTTCTTCTTCGACGGTGCCGGCTCGTTGTCGGACTCCTTCACGTCGCTGAACACGATGGGTCGTGCGGAGCGCTGGAGTTACGTCTGGGACAGCGCCCTCGAGCAACCGCTACTCGGCTGGGGTCCGGGGAATGCAAGAATTGTTGTGGCAGATGTGGCGATATCGGCACCACGCGATGCCGCCCATCCTCACAACGAGTATCTGCAGGCGTTTCATGACCTCGGTGCCGTGGGTGTCGTCCTGCTCATGCTCGCGTGGTTCTCTCTGGTCCACTACCACTGGCGCGGATGGCGTGATGGCGTGAACGCGGGGTCCGCGGATAGCGTGCGTTGGAACCTTGCGGCATTCCTCGCGGTGATCGCAGTCCTGTTGACGTCGATCACGGACAACACCCTGCACTACGCGTTCGTGGTCGTGCCGACCCTGGCCTTCTCGGGTCTGGCCGTGGCCCACGACCGATTCCGTCAGTCCGAAACCAACTCCCGATAGGCAGCCATCGCGGACGTCGCCGATGCGGGCCACGAGAAGCGGCTCTCGACCCGGGCTCTGGCAGACCGTCCGAGTCTCGACAGTTCACTGCGACGTTCATACAGATCGCGGTACGCTTGTCCCAGCGCGTCCGGATCGCCGGGTGGGATCAGGCGTCCGCAGGTCTCGTCGATCTGGTAGGGGATCCCGCCTACGCGTGTCGCCAGCACGGTTGTCTCACTGGCCATGGCCTCGAGGATGACCAATGGAAGGGTGTCGGCACGGGTCGGGAAGACGAACAGATCCGCCAGTCGCATCAACGCACGGGCCTCGCGATCCTCCAGCAGGTCGGTGAACACGATCCGTTGTCGGCAGCCTGGATCGCGATGGCTCGCGTAGTCGTCGTAGCGGACGTTGTGCGGTTTCATCATACCCCCGACGACCAACAGGAACGGCAGGTCCTGTCGGCAGAACCCGTCGAGCAGCACATCGATGCCCTTGTTACTTGTGTGGTTGCCCAGGAACGCACAGACCGGCGGATCCATGGCCGAGGGTTTCGGCAGGTCAAACCGATCGCGAAACGCGGCGAGGTCGGCGTCGGGCACGGCGTCGTAGGTTGCAGCGTCCACGCCGTTGGTCACGATGCGAATGTCGTCGTCGTGAACACCCAGCCGATGAAGGATCGGCCGCTCCTCGGGCGACAGGGCCAGCAGGCGTGAGGCGTTGCGGACCACCTCCTCGAAGGGGCGGCGAACGAACCAATCCCAGGCAACACGACGGACGCCCCTCAGACCATAAGACCCGGCGCCACCGGCGACTTCGACAAAACCGTGAGTCGAGATGACGTACGGAACTCCGGCTCGTTTGCATGCTCGAGCGATGCGTCGAAGCTCGAGGGCGGGGATCGGGTTGTGGAGGTGGACCAGGTCGTAGGCGCCGCGGGCGACCAGCCGCGGAATATCCGAAGACCAGAACAACGTGCGAAATCGATCGGGCAAGATCCCCCGAGTCCAACGAAGAGGGTTCCGGGCGCGGCGGCGTAGCAACCGTGCCTTGCCCAGCGAAGACGTGCTCTCGTCGTAGGCCATCAGGGCGATATCGACCTGCTGGGTGTCGGCGATCGCCTCGCTCAACGCCAGGGCTGCCGTCACCGCGCCGCTCACGGACAGATGCGGCGGGATCACGACGGCGGCGAGGATCTTCATTCGGCAGGCGGGTACTTCTGGATGAGGCTGCGCGGAAGATCGGGCTGCGCCCAGGTGCGTTCCAGCGTCTGATCGATCTCGTACCCCGGAGTCCAGTCGAACCACTCCGCCATCCGTGTCCGATCCGCCAACAACGACGGTCGATCGCTGGCGCGCAACCGGGCTCGATCCAGCTCGATGTCGAACTCGGCGCCGGTCACGGCGCGAAGTCGGTCGAGTAGTTCGCGCACCGAATACTGCCGCTGGGTTCCAAGGTTGGCGACTCGAACCTCGCCCTCATCCATCTCACCGATGGTTGCAGCGCGAAGGAAGCCGCGGGCGGCGTCGGACACGTCGATGTAGTCGCGACGCGGTTCGATATTGCCCAGTTGGAGCGTCCGGCGACCGGACTTCAGCTGGGCGATGATCTCCGGAAGAATATGAGGATTGGTCTCGCCCGGGCCGATGACGTTGAACAGGCGGATGATGACGCCGGAGAGTCCACGACGGGCCACGAGATACCGCAGGTACTGCTCGCCCTGCAGCTTGGTCCAGCCATAGATATCCTGCGGCGCGATCTCGGAGGTCTCCTCGCCATGGGGCCCTTCGGCCGGCGCGTAGACTGCACCCGAGCTGGCGAAGACGAAGCGACAGCCTCGCGGCGCATTGGCGAGGAGGTTGACCGTCCCGGAGACGTTGGTGGCCACGGCGATGGAGGGGGTCTCCTCACACTCGGGGATGTAGTGGATGGCCGCCAGGTTGATGATCACCTGTGGTTGAAAGTCGTTGATGACCCGGGCAACGGCAGCGTTGTCCGTCAGGTTGACTTGCTCGAGTCGAAAGCGGTCTCGCTCGGCCTCGTCGAAACGGTTGTACCCGTAATGCAGCGAGTCGAGGATGCAGAGTTCGTGCTCGTTGACGGCAAGCCGTGACAACTCTCGACCGACGTAACCGTTTCCACCGGAAATAAGTATTTTCATGGGCGCGGATTATAGCAGCCCTCGCGGAGGTCGTATGTTCAAATAGATCGGTGACTTTGAACCTGCGGTACGAGTTGCGAGCGCTTCTGGGGCAGTCTCCGCTCCTCTTTCACAGCCTCATCCGCCTGCGTGGGCGCAAGGCCTCGTTCGCCGTGGGCCCGAAGACGGAGGTCGTGATCGAGGGCTACCCCCGTTCCGGGAACACTTTTGCCGCCGCGGCCTTCCAATTGGCCCAGGGGCGAGAGGTCCGGATCGCCCGTCACCTCCATGTCTCGGCGCAGATTCTCGCCGCCGCTCGTCGCCGCCTGCCGACGATCCTGCTGATTCGGCATCCCCACGACGCGGTTCTGTCGACGGTGATCCGGCACCCCGAGTGGGAGCCCCATCAGGCCGTCCGCGAGTACACCCGTTTCTATCGTTCGTGTTTCGATCTCAGACCGCACTTCGTTCTGGGACGTTTCGAGGAGGTGACCCGGGACTTTGGTTCGGTGGTCGAGCGGCTGAACCGTCGTTTCGGGGCGTCGTTTCGATCGTTTGTCCACAGCGAGGACAACGTCCGACGCGTGTTTGCGGAGGTCGAAAGGATGGATCGCGAAGACACGGGAAGCGCGTCAGTGACGGAGGCGACGGTGGGGCGACCCTCCGACCACCGTCGTCACCTGAAGAGCGAACTGAGAGCCCGCGTCGAGGGCGACGCCGACCTACGGCGCCGCTTCGACGAGGCGATCGATCTCTACCATCAGATCGTCACGACGATCGACCGCTAGGGCACCTCGATGGACCACAGCAGGGTCCCCATCGCATCCTTGATCGGTAGCCGTCGTTGACTATCGCTAGGTCGTAACGTCATCACGCTGACCTCGTCATTTCCGCCCCCGTCCATGTCGGAGAGAATCCCCAGGTCATAGGGCAACCGGGTGTCGGCGAAGACGAGTTGCTCGAGAAGAACGGCGCTGGTGCCGTCCTTGATCTTGACGTCGACGAAGCCATTGCTTGGTTTGCGGCCCAGTAGAGCGATCTCCGCCGAGCTGGTCCCGGCGAAGTCCGCCATGATCTCGATATCCAGAGGCTCGACCGTTGATGAGTAGTTGATATCCGTCAGGATCACACCGTTGGACGCGTCCTTGACCTTGATCTTGACGAAGTTATCCGTCGGACGGCGACCGAGGACGACCAACTCGTCGGCGGTCGTTCCGGTGACGCCACCGATGTCCGGTAGCACCTCGAGGTCCAGCGGGACCTGGTCGGTGGGGAAGAAGATCCGGCTTAGCAACGCCGCGCTGGACGCATCACGGGTATCGACCCGGACCACCTGGTCAATGCAGCGTCGGGAGAGGATGGCGATCTCGGCCGCCGCCGTGCCGCCGAAGTCGCTGACAACCTCGATGTCGAAACTGATGAACGTGTTGTGGAAGTAGATCGTCTGTAGAAGTGCTCCGCTGGAGCCATCCTTGATCATCACCCGGTTCAGGTTGAGACCGCCCCGCTCCCGAACCAGCAGGGCGATCTCAGACGCTGCGCTTCCCCCGAAGTTCGGCACGATCTCCATCTCGACGACGTACAGCGAGTCGGAGTAGGTGATGAGGCTCAAGTTAGCGCCGCTGGACAGATCCTTGACCCGGACGAGATTCTCCCCGGTGACCGGGTTGTGCATCAACACTGCGACTTCGTTGGCGACGGTTCCGCCAAAGCTCGGCAGGATCTCCATGCCCTTGGCGGCGAAAGCCGTCGGGAAGAAGATCTTGGAAATCTCCGAGCCGTCGTCGCCGCTGAAGACGAAGACGAGGTTGAAGGCCTTCTCGAAGTCTCCGGCGAGGACGGCGACATCCTCCGTCCCGTCATTGTCGACGTCGCCGGCCGAGCGGGTCTGGAGGACCACCCCGCGCCAACCCATGTCTTCCATGGCAGCACGGACCAGGTGATCCTGGAACGTCGTCGTCGCCACCGGTTCCATCAACTCGTTGGGATCCATCCCTTCATCGAAGTGATTGACCGACGAACCGCCCTCGAGAGGATTGGGTGCATACATGTCGACATGGGTGCCGCTGGTCCCGGCCTGAACGGTCTGACAGACGTTGGCCACCGAGGGACCGACCCAGTGCAATTCGCCGGTGGACACGGCCGAGGTCACCCGCTGAGCATTACTCAACGAGGGCCAGAGCGAGCCGAGGCTGTGGTCTTCGAGGAAACTTTCGAAGATGTCGGGGAAGAACCCGAACATCGGGTCACCAAATTCTTCGCCGGTCGCAAAATCGACCAGCGTAGCGAATCCGAGCCCGTGGCCGATCTCGTGCAGGACGGTGTCGTAAAAGCTGGTCGTTCCCCCCGGGGCCTCCACCGCGATGCCGTAGTACCAACCGATGCCCGTGAGGCAATTGGGATCGTCGTCATCGATGTCGCTGTTGAAGCTGGCGCTCAGGTCGGAGCTCATCGAAACATCGAATCCCGCCAGCGCGCTGGCCAGCGCGGCGGGGTACCAGGTGTCGGCAACCGGTGCGTTGGGAAAATTGAGCGAGATCGAGTTGGCGCCGGCCGAGCCCAGGACCGCAGAATTCGGGTCACAAGGCAGGGGTTCGAGGATCGCATCGATCTTGATCTCGACATCGCTGGCGAGTCTGGAACCCCAGTAGTTGGCGGCCGCCTGGAACGCGTTCAGGCGCTGGGCGCCGAGGGTCGTACCGTCGTTGCCATGAACCCCGGTCACCATCGTGGCATCGTTGAAGCCCTCACCCGGGCCGTTGAGGTTGACCACGGTGATCTTGGCGGCGAACGCCGGTAGCGAGAGAAAGACGGCGAGAACGATCAGCCATTTATTGCGCATCGTCGACCTCCTGCTCTTCGGGAGCGCCGGCCGTCACGTGAGTCGTCTGAAGTTTGCCGTCGGCGTCGATGGTGGCGACGTAGGCCGATCGGAAGCCGCCGGGTTTCTCGGCGGTAATCATCCCGTCGTTGGACTCACTGAATTTCACCGTGTCGGCTCGCAAGCTGATCGACTCGACGAATTGGGGATCCAATTGCAGAGGCTCTCGACCGCTTCGAGTTCGTGGTTTCTTGTAGGTCAGCTTTCCCGTGTCGGGGTCGACGTACGCGACCCGTGCGCTGCTTGTCATCGCTTCACTCTCGGTCTGCGAATCCTCCGTCGAAACGGCGGTCGCAGAGTCGCTGCAGCCGGAAAGGAATAGAACCGGGACGACTGCCAGCAGCAGTGCGAGAACCAGTTTGTCGGAAGGGTATCGGGAAGAGCCCATCATCCATCACTCCTCGAATTGGTACGGGAGGCCGGGGTCGGGCCTCCGGGGGATACAACCGGGTGCATAGAGATTACTGGATTATTCCCCGGATTCAATGACTGGAATTGTTTTCTGTGTTTTCCGGGATGACCCCTGTTGGCTCGCTCTGAAACGTCGGGCGGTCGCGGGGTTACGGATTCCCAGCAGCGCCAGTCCCGCGCCACACGCAACGACAAAAAACGTCGCATTGGCGGGGATCCTGAGGCTGAAATCGAAGCATGCATGGAAGCCGGTCGTCAGGATCGCCGCCACGATGGCGCCACGCAGACGGGTCGCGGTCTCGTCGATCTTCTCGGCGCGACCCAGCGCAACCAGCAGCCCCAGGAAGAACAGGAGCGCCAGGCCCAGACCGACGAGCCCGGTCTCTGCGGCCAGCTGCAGCCAGTCGTTATGCGCGTGGTCCCAGTGGGTGCGAATCGTGGCCGGTCGGTAGAGCGGAAAGACCCACTCGAACCCTCCGACGCCGGCTCCAAAGACCGGCGCGTCTCGGACGATTTGGGTCGTGGCGGCCCAGACCGTCGGACGACCACCGGGTTTTCGCAAGTTGTCTTCCAGCTCGACAAACCGCTCTCCCACCGTCAGTTCCTGGCGGGTTACCAGATAGGTGGTGGGCACGAGGAGTGCGATGAGCACCACCGTGACGACGACTCGCCGCCGACCGCTGCCGAACAACACAAGGGCCGTGGCCAGCGACCCGGCGATCAGGCCCGCCCGCGAATTGGACAGGGCAAGTCCGACGTAGACGATGGACAGGCAGACCAGCAGGGTCCAGCGACGGAGGGTCTCCCGTTGTGTCCACCGCAGAATCCGTTGCTTCCACGTCGAGGCGGCCTCCCGGGTCGTGAGCGATTCCAGCAGCAGGAACCACAGGAACGGAAGCGAGATCGCAAGGAAGTTGGCGAAGTGGTTTCGATTGATGAATGTCCCACTGGCATCTTCGAGATAGAACCGTTTCACGTAACCGAAGATCTGCTGTCGGCCGGAGAGAAACTCGTACGAGCCGTAGGCCGCCTGAAAAGTCGCGGCGCCGCAGATACCCCACGCGAGGAGTCGTAGATCCCGTCGACGACGGAAGGCAACGATGGTGGCGAGCCCGATACCGCAGTAGGCCAGCAGCCGCAGAGTCGCATCGAGAGACTCGGCTGGGACCGAGCTCAGTGTTCGTGGGAGGACCGCTTCCATGCCCTGCCATTCCGCAACACTCTGGCGTAGCGCGTGGCTCTTGCCGACCAGTATCTCAAGCACGCCATCCGGTAGGGGCACCAGTTGAAGAAGTCCCAGCGCCACCATCAACCAGGGAACGATCAGGAGCCAGCGGGGAGCCGTCGGCTTCAGTTCAGGGCGAAGCACGCACAGCGTCAAGGTAAGCACGCCGAGTAGGAGCCCGAAGCTCTGGACGACGAAGACCGATGTCGGACCGACCGCACCGAAAGGCAGCGCCACCGACAGGAGGAAGCCGATCAGCACGAAGCGGATTGCGCGTCGGATTCCGGAGCAGGGCAGGCGAGTGTGCGTCACTAGCCGGCGGCGCGACTACCGTCGGTCGGGCCGGTTTCCTGCGGGTCTTCCTCGTACCGCCCGTCGCCACCGGACCGACCGTAGCGACCGTAGTAGTAGTTGCTCTCGTGGGAGACCGCGTTCAGCACCGCGCCGATGGTGTTGGAGCGAGACTGACTGAGTCGGGCCGCACTCTGCGCCAGCGCGTCACGACTGGTGACGCCGGATCGTACGACCACCAGGGTCGAGTCCATGCGGGTTGAGAGGATGACCGAATCCGTGACCGAGAGAACGGGGGGCGCATCGAAGATCACGTGATCGAAGCGGTCTCCCAGCTCCACCAGCATCGCCTGGAGCCCCGGCGAACCGAGCAGCTCCGATGGGTTCGGCGGAATGGGTCCACTGGGGAGCGCACTCAGCCGCGGGATGGCGGTGTTCTGGATCAGGCCGTCGAGCGGGGCGTTTCCGCTGAGAAGACTCGAGAGTCCGACATCGTTGGGTGTCTCGAGTGTCTTGTGAAGTCGTGGCCGACGCATGTCCGCATCGACCAGCAGGACGTCGCGACCCAGCTGAGTCAGCACGATGGCCAGGTTCTGGGCGACGGTGGACTTGCCGTCCATCGGCTCGCTGGAGGTGACGACCACGTGACGCGGCGGATGATCCGGTGCCGCGAGCAACAGTGCGGTCCGCAGGTTGCGGAACGCCTCGGCGAACCCCGAACGCGGATCCAGATGGCTGGCCATGTCCAGGCTGGTGGTCGGCATCGCGCCCGAACCCGTGCCCGCATTGTCGACCAATCGGAGTGGCTGCGCCACGGGGACGTGGCCGTAGACCGTGAAGCCGGACACGCGGGCCAACTCGTTCTCGTCCTTGACGCTGTTGTCGATGTGATCGATCAGAAACGCCATCCCGCAGCCGATGGCCGCGCCGAGAAACAACGCGATCAACATGTTCATTGCCTTGCGCGGGCTCGTTGGGCTCCGTGGCGGTTCCGCCAGGTCGACCACACGGATATTGCTGGTGCTGGTGTCCTTGAGTCGGTAGGACGTCTCCGTCTCGCTCTGCCTTTCAACCAGGCTGGCCAGCACCTTGCGCTTGGTCTCGATCTGACGCTGCAGGCCCGCGTACTCGATCGTCACGCCACGAATCCGTTGGACCTCGTTCTCCTGCCGGGTCCGCTCGCGCTCCAGATTCTCGAGCTCCGTGGCGGCGCGTCCCAGTTCCGACCCTGCCGCCGCCCGGACCTGGCTGGCGATGTCCGCCGACTGCCGGGACAGCTGGGTGCGAGACTGGCTCAACTCTTCACGCAACTCGACCAACGTCGGCCAGGACGGGCCGAAGCGTTCGGCCATCTGGGCGTAGCGACGCTCAAGCCCTGCGTTCTGTTGGGATAGGTGGCTGATCACCGGGCTATTGAGGACCTCGGGCAACGCCTCGGGGTCGGCCTCGCGAACCGCATCGTCGCGAGCGGATGCGCCGGCCAGACGCCCGCGAGCCTCGGTGACTCGGACGTTCAGATCGGCAAGCGCCTGCTCCGAGATGTTGTCGCTGTTCTCACCGAGACCGAAGATTCGCTTGTCCGCGCCGTAGGCCTGGAGTTGCCGTTCCAGCGCGAGGACCTCGCCCTGGACCCGAGCGACATCCTTGGTCAGGAACTCCTTGGCCTTGCCGGTGGTGTCGTAGCGGGCATCCATCTGAAACCGCTGGTAGGCGCTGGCGACGGCATTGGAGAGCTCGGCGGCCAGCGACGGATCGCGATCGACCATCGCGATGCGCACCAGATGGCTGCTGCGAATGGGGGAGACCCGCAGGCCGTCCCGAATGAAGTCGATGGCTGGATCCTGGGGATTTCGATTCTCTGGGGTGGACCCCAGCCAGGATCGAACGACTCCGATCCCGCGACTCAGCGGCGACCCCTTCCGTTCGACGAAGGAGGGGTGATGGATCAGGTCGGTCTCTTCCGCAGCCAACCGCAACACCGTGTGGCTCTGGAGGATCCGATGTTGGGTCTGGTAGAAGTCCTTGTAGCCCGCCGGGTCGACCCCGAGGACATCGGTGAACTCAAGAATCTCCGGGGACTGTCGTTCGATCTCGATGGTGGTCGTCGCCGTATAGCTCGGTGTGGCCAGGAAACTGAGAATCCCGGTTGCGACCAGTGCGACGGCCGCACAGGTGGCGATGACCCCACGACGCTGGACGAGAACCCGCCAGTAGTCGAAGAGTTGACCGCCCGGGCGAGACGACGATGTGACCTCGGTCATGGTCCGATCAGGACGGACTGGTCACGGTGTTGGGATCGTCATCGTCCACCACGCTGTCGATGGCGATGCCGAGGACGAAGGCGCCACCGATCACGAGCAGGGAGGCGAACATCGGGTTGCTCCAGATTCCGCCGGACGAGGCCGCCGCCGCCGTACCGGGATCAGGGGCGATCTCCTCGTCGACCATCAGTGTGGCACTACGGGTCTCCCCGGGAGCCAGCTCGAGCGGGGTGTCAACGACGTACAATCGGTTGTTCCGCTGGACGGCGATCTGATAGGTCGCGGCCGGAACGGGATCGATGCTAAAAGAGCCATCGTCTGCCGTGACGGTCGATGAGTAGACCTCACCGGTGACCGGGTCGCCGACATGGACCGTCGCCCGGCCGATGGGGGTCTTCGAGTTGGACTCCAGCACGGATCCGGTGAGGCTGACACCGTCCTCGGCGAAGACGGGAAGGCCGAACACGGTCAGCGCCAGGGCGACCAGGACGGCGAGAGAACGGGAAACGGGGGTACCCTTCATCATATTTTTCTCCACGACCCTAACGGAAATAAGGGTTTTCCGGCTGGACGCCAAGCCAAACATAGAAGAGAGTGGCCATGGGATCAAGGGATTTGTGAGAATTCGTGCATAGATGGATTGCTGTCCGGCAAGGTGTTGACGACCCGATCGCCGATGTCTCGCTAACTAGTTGATTTTAAAAGCGTTGAGTCTAAAGGGGAGAGAACGTGTCCCAGGTGGATTCCCGGGAGAACCGGGCGCGACTGAGAGAATTGCTACAAAAGCACTCGTTGATGTTCGGCGATTTCACCCTCGTCTCGGGGAAAAAGAGCCGCTACTACTTCGATTCGAAGAAGACGACCCTTCGCGCCGAGGGGGCTTTCCGGGTCGCTCGGGCCATCCTCGATCGGATGACCGAAGAGGGGATCGAGGCCGACGCCATCGGCGGGATGACCCTAGGGGCGGATCCGATCGTCTGCCCGATCGCGGCGCTCAGCTACGAGATCGGCAGCCCGCTTCCGGCCTTCATCGTCCGCAAGGAGGCCAAGGGGCACGGCACGAGCCGTCAGATCGAGGGGGACCTCGAGCCCGGTAGCTCCGTGGTGGTGGTCGACGATGTGGTGACCACGGCAGGCTCGACGCTGCGAGCGATCGAGGCGGTGGAGTCCGCCGGTCACCGTGTCGCGGCCGTGATCTGTCTGGTCGATCGTGAAGAGGGCGGGACCGAGGCTCTGTCCGCTTATCCGTTCTATCCGCTCTTTCGGCGCTCCGAGATCTTCGTCGAACCGGAAGCGATCGAAAAAGGGACTTGACCTGCCGCCCAGGAAGCGTTGTGATGACAAGGACGACCGAAGAATGATAGGCCCGCCCGACCCCCGATGCGGGCTGGAGGAACCATGTACGCAACCGCAAAACGGATAACGAGTTTCACGCTGATGATCGCCCTGAGCCTGTTTGTGCTCCCGGTTTCCGCCGCACCTTCGGCTCCGACGGGCGCGATCGAAGGACTTGTCATCGGTGTGGACGGAACCCCGGCCACGGGCTTCAGCGTCCATCTGATCGACCCGTCCGGCACCGCGGTCTCCGAGTCCGCCGTGGACGAGCAGGGTCGCTACTCTTTCAGCGCGGTCGCCGAAGGCGAGTACGCCCTCGGGATCGAGTCGGACGCCGGGACATTCGCGCCGGTGGTGGCACCTCCGGTCAAGCTCGGTTCCCGCGAGCTGGCTCGACGGGATCTGAAATTGATGAACGGAACGACCCACGATCGCAACGAAGCATTGACGGCCGACTACAGTCTGGGTAGCTGGTGGGCCGGTCTGGCTCCCGCCGCCAAGGTGTGGTCCGTCGTGGCCGTGGTGGCCGCGTCGGCGTTGACGCTCGCCGCGTTCGACAGTGACGAGAGTGTCGCCAGCGAACTGCTGCCCTAGTCGTAGAACGCCTTCAGCTCAGCGATGACCCGCTCCTGCTGTTCCGCCCCTAGCTCGGGGTAGACCGGCAACGCGATCACTTCCTTGCAGGCCTGCTCGGCGACGGGGAACTCTCCCTGTCGGTAGTCCAGTTCCGCGAAGCACTCTTGCAGGTGCAGGGCGACCGGGTAGTAGACCGAGTGGCCGATCCCGGCCTGATTGAGGTGGTCTCGAAGCGCGTCCCGTCGCTCGACCCGTAAGACGTATTGATTGAAGATCGGGAAGGCGTCGTCGGTTCGCACCGGCAGGCGAACGGCGCCCTTCTCCACCAGGCCCGCGGCGGCGAGTCCGGCATCATAACGATCGGCGTTCTCGCGACGACCCGTCGACCAGCGATCCAGGTGGGGAAGCTTGATCCGAAGGACCGCCGCCTGCAGAGCATCGAGACGGCTGTTCCAGCCGACCCAGCGATGGCGGTACATCTGCTGGCCGCCGTGGACTCTGAGTTGTCGAAGTTTGTCGGCCAGGTCGCCGTCGGAGGTGACCATCATCCCGCCGTCGCCAAAGCCGCCCAGGTTCTTCGTCGGGAAAAACGAGTAGCAGCCAACGGCGCCCATCGCGCCGGCGTGTCGCTCGACTCCGTCCAGTCGGTAGCGCGCACCGAGCGCCTGCGCCGAATCTTCGATCAGGGGCAACTCGTGTCGCGCGGCAAGTTTCGTCAACCTCGTCATGTCCGCGCATTGCCCGAAGAGATGGACCGGAAGCAACGCACGGGTCGACCCGTCGATCGCGTCATCCACGGCATCGACATCCAGGTTGAAGGTTTCGGGATCGATGTCGGCGAAACTTGGACGAGCGCCGACCTTGTAGGCACACGAGGCCGTCGCGAAGAATGAGAATGGCGTCGTCAGGACCCGATCTCCGGGACCGATGTCCAGTCCGGCAAGCGCAAGGATCAGAGCGTCGGTGCCCGAAGCGCAGCCGATGGCATGCGTCGCTCCCGTGTAGGCGGCGACCTCGTCTTCCAGGGACGACACCTCCTCGCCGAGAACGAAGATCTGCGAGCGGACCACCCGATCGATGGCGTCACGGATCTCATCCGCGATGGGGGCAAACTGGGCTTTTAGATCAAGAAGCGGTACGTTCATGGTGAGCGGAATTGTAGCCTTTTGCGCAGGCCTGCGGTGCTAGGATGCACCGGAATGGCAAGATTCTATCGGAGCCAAGTTGGATAAGCGCATCGGGACGGCGTTCCTGCTCTACGCATTCGTCGTCATCGGAATCTTCCTGATCGTCGCTCCCTGGACCCCGGTTTGGAAGCAGTCGGTCGTCGGTCTTCTGCCGACCCGGGCCGGACGTTGGGTTCTCACCGGATGGGCGCGTGGGATGGTCAGCGCAGTGGGGGTGCTCGACCTGCTGACGGCGATTCAGCTTCTCTTCGATCTGTTCCGTCGCGCGAACACCATGCAAAAAAATGGCGACGGTTAGACCGTCGCCGGCGAAAACGTTATTCGCCTGGAGAAAGGTGTTCGATTCAGGAAGCGGTCGGAGCCGCTCCGGTCAGGCGCCGCAGGATTCCGCGAACGCCGGCCCGTCGCCGCCTAACGGGGCCTCCGCGGAGGCCCAGCCGAGTGCTGATCTTGTCGCGTTCGTTACGAAGCCCGTCGTGATCCGGTGCGATCTTGAGCCCGTCATCGACGGTCTCGCGGGCTTCACGCAGACGCCGGGCCAGAGTGAAGACCCGGCCGAGGTTGAGATAGAGCTCCGGGTCGCCGGTCTCGCGGCGGACCGCCGTCCGACACGCGTGGATGGCCTCTCCGATCGGTCGATTGGTCTTGGCCAGGCAGAGTCCGTAGTAGGATAGATAGCGCATGTTGGGCGACCGAACGTGACGTTGTCGTTCAACGTCGAGGGCTCGCCTAAAGAAGACTGCCGCCTCGACATGGTTGTCGTCGACCAGTGCCGCGAGACCCTTCTTGAAGTTGTTTTCTGCGACGAGGATTGACATGGGCGCCTCCGGATCGTTCGTGGTTGCTTTCCATGTACGGATCGCCCGTGGGCGGTGCCACTCCAAATCGGTCTTCGACCCCGACGGCAGGCGGTTACAAAATCGAAACCGACGCTCCTGGATAGACCTGTGGGCCCTGTTCGGATTGATGCTGCTGGTCACCGCCTGCGGCGTCAGCAAGGAGGAGGGGATCGCCAGCGTCTACGCCCTCGCCGCCGACGAGTCTCCCGAGAGTATCGACAAGATTCGAAAACTCACGAGTCACGAAGACCGCGATATCCGTTCCACGGCGATCTTCGAGTTGGCCCATCTGAACGTCGAGGATGCCCCGAGCTTCGTTCGAAAGGGTCTGCAGGATGAGGATTCGTTCGTTCGAGCAACCAGCGCCCGTTGTCTCGGCGATGTCGGGACGCAGGAGGATGTGGCGCGATTGGCCGCCGTGCTGGCAGGGGATCCGGTCAAGATCGTCAGGAAGCGAGCCGCCGAGGCGTTAACGCTCCTGGGCGGCGCGGACGCCGTCGACGCGCTGGTGGGTGCCCTCGAGGATCCGATGACGAAGGTGCGCCTGGCGGCGATCAAGGGTGTGGCCCGTCTGGAGCCCGGCGCGGGCTTCGCCCCGTTGTCACGGCTGCTGCTGGAGGATCCCGAGTGGGAGGTTCGTGTGCAGGCCGCCGGCGTGCTGGGCTCGACCGGCGATGAGGCGGCCCTGCCGATCCTGGCTTTGGCGGAACAGGACCCCAACGAGATGGTCCGAGCGGCCGCCGCTGCGGCCCAACGGGCCATCAACGGGTGAACGCCACGACCTATCGGGTGGAGACCCCCGCCGGAGCCCTGGCGGTGGTCGTGGGCGACGGACCCCGCTGGACGGTCGAGGGTCCTGAAGCGGGGGAATCGACCGTCCTGTGTCGTGAACGCGCGGGCCGATTCGTGATGGAGTCCACGGGGGTCGAGGACGACGGGGACGGTGGGAATCGGCCGCCAGCCAGCATTACGCCGCTGGAACCCCTTGGCTTTCCAGGCAATTTGTACTATCTCTTACGGGGCGACGGGAGTCTGTTTCGTATCCGCCGGAGCGATCCGCGGACCCCGGGGTTCCATCTCTCAAGCTGGGAGACCGACGGAGCCTATCTCGTTGCACACCCGGAACAAGATGGCTGGCGCGTCGAGGCGACGCCGGCCGGCGAGGGTATCGACGCCACCCGGGAACTCGTGATCCTGTTCGCCGCCGTGATCGTGGACGAGGAACGTTTCTCGCGCTCCGACTCACCGGTTGGCGGCCAACGTTAAGGAAGAAGGACAGCCATGAGCCAGGAACGGGGCGGAGGATCCGGCGGGCGACGACGCCGCCGCGGTGGAAGAGGCGGACGTGGCCGCGGTCGTGACGGACGCGGGGGCGATCGCCCGCAGCGCGGGCCGCGAGTCGTTCAGAGTGTGCCCGAAGGCGAGACCGATACGACGGCGCACGGCGTCCTCCAGATCGCCGAGCAGGGACACGGATTCCTCCGTCAGGCCAAGAACAACTACAACGTCGAGTCGGATGATCCGGTCGTTCCCCGAGAGTTGATCGAATCGCAAAAGCTGGAGTCAGGGCTGGAGCTCGAGGGTCCCGCCATGGGCGAGGGGCAACGAGTTTCGATCCTCTGCAGCATCGAGAAGATCAATGGTGCCGAACCCGAGGCCTGGGAGCAGCACACCCCGTTCAAGGAGTTGGTCGCCGAGGATCCCACAGAGCGGATCCGGTTGGAAGTGGACGGCGACGAGCTATCGACCCGCGTCGTCGATCTGATCGCCCCGATCGGCAAGGGGCAACGTTGCCTGATCGTCGCCCCGCCGAAGGCCGGTAAGACGGTGCTGCTTCAGAAGCTGGCGAACTCCATCGCGGTCAATCATCCCGAGATCCATCTGATTGTTCTCCTCGTCGACGAGCGTCCCGAGGAAGTGACCGACATGTCTCGGAGCGTCAAGGGCGAGGTCGTGGCATCGTCGTCCGACGAGCAGACGAAGAACCACGTCCAGATTTCCGAGATCGTTCTCGAACGCGCCAAGCGTCTGGTGGAGATGGGTCGCGATGTCGTCGTGTTGCTCGATTCCATCACTCGCCTTTCTCGAGCGTACAACTCGCAACAGCGAGGTTCCGGACGTGTCCTCAGCGGCGGTGTGGATTCCCGGACCATGGAGAAGCCGCGACGGTTCTTCGGTGCCGCGCGGAAAGCGGTCTCCGGTGGTTCGCTGACGGTCATCGGCACCGCGCTGGTGGATACCGGGTCGCGGATGGACGAGGTCATCTTCCAGGAGTTCAAGGGCACCGGCAACACAGAGATCGTCATGGACCGCGGTCTGTTCGAACGCCGGATCTTTCCTGCCATCGATATATCGCAGACCGGCACACGGAAGGAAGAGAAGCTGTTCACGCCGGTGGAGTACAAGAAGGTCACGTTGCTTCGCCGCGCTCTCGCATCCCTCCGTGCCGCCGAGGCCATGCAGTTGTTGACCCAGCGTCTGGCCAAATCATCCAGTAACGAGGAATTCCTCGCGACGATGGAAGACTGAGCCTCCCATACATCTCGATGCGTTGACCGTGATCCGTTCGGACCCTAGGTTCGACGTATGACATGGGGGCCAAGAGACTGGGATGCGTGGACGGCATCCACCGAATGCACACCGCGTTCCGACGTTTCGCAGCACGTTGACGTCGCGCGGTTTGTCCTCGACAACCTTCCGGATCGGGACACGATGTCCGTTGTCGATCTTGGTTGCGGCGCGGGTCGCGACCTTCCGTTTCTTGCCGCGCGATTCGCCGATGTGACCGCCGTCGATTTCGCACCCGAGAGTCTCGCCGAGGCCCGCAAGGCATGCGTCGATCTTCCCGTGAGTTTCAGGCGTCGTGATCTGCGTGACCTCGCTCCCTTCAGAAACCGTTTCGATGTGGCGTGGGCGATGGATTCGATCCTAGGGCCCGGTCTTCGGGAGTTCGACCGAGTGGTGTCTCAGGCTTACCGAACGCTGCGCGAGGGCGGCTTGCTCGTCGCCAGTTTCCCCGCATCGCCCCGTGGTGAGGGGGTTCCACGGCCGTTTCGGCTCGACGATGGCGACGAGACGACGGCCGATGTCCTCTGTCACCACGAAGCGGAGCTGCAGTATCGGCTGGCACGCGCGGGCTTTCAGGGGGTTCGCGTGCGGCGCCTGGCGGGTGTCGAGAGCGATACACTTCTGGCAATCGCTACGCGACGCGCCCTCAACTAAGTAACGCCAGTTGCCCGCAGGCGGCCTTGGCGTCTTGTCCACGACTCCAGCGGATACTCACCCGAACGCCGCGATCGAGCAGCCGGTCGCGTAGAGCGAAAATCCTTGCCTTCGACGGTGCGTTGTAATCCAGGAGTTCCGGGACCGGGTTGAACGGGATCAGGTTCACCTTGACGGCGAGCCCGTCGGTCAGCGCGGCGAGACGATCGACGTCGGCGTCGCTGCAGTTCACTCCATCCAGCAGGACATACTCGAACGTGAACGACTGACCGGTCGTCCGGGTCCACTTCTTGCAGGCCTCGATCAGTCTCGCGATCGGGTACTTTCGGTTGATCGGCATGATTCTCGAGCGTGTCTCGTCGGTCGTTGCATTCAGCGATACCGCCAGTCGTGGATGAACGGTCTCCTCGGCGAGCCGTTCGATGGCCGGCACCATGCCCGATGTCGACACCGTGACACGACGCCACGAGAGACCGAAGCCGTCGGCGTCAGTCAGAAGTCGCACCGCACCGACCACACCGTCGAAGTTGTGCAGCGGCTCACCCATCCCCATGAACACGACGTTGAATCGATCGTTGCCCATGCCGTGGAGATCCTGGATCCTCGCCACCTGTCCGACGATCTCCCCGGGGGTGCAGTGCCGCACGAAACCCATCCGAGCGGTCAGGCAAAAATCGCAGTCGAGGGCACAACCCACCTGACTGCTGATGCAGAGCGTCACCCGCCCGTCCTGCTCCATGTAAACCGACTCGACGGATCGCCCGTCGCCCAGCGTGACGAGATACTTGACGGTTCCGTCATCCGCCCGTGCACTCTCCGCGAGTGTTCCCGGGTCAACGACCGCCTCCTCGGCGATCTGGTGCCGGAGGGCCACGGGGAGGTCGGTCCAGTCGTCGGGATCGAAGCGGCGACGGGCATACCACCAGCGGTAGAGTTGATCCGCATGAAAGGGTGGCGCGTCGAAGCGTGTCAGCCACTCCCGGAGCGAGGCTCGATCTCGACCGTAGAGGTTGGCTTGGGCCATCACCGTGAAAAGTCTAGCATGGGGATCCTGTGTCTCTGTTGACGGGACGACAGGCCTCCGCTAGCCTCCGATTGGAATCGATCAGGGAGAGGTCAAACACCATGCAGCGAGAGAACGTCTGGTTTCTGGTCGGGGGCGTTGTCCTCGGGATTCTGATCGCGGCCATTACGATGAATGCCGTCGGGCGCGACCCGATCGTTGGCGGTCAAGGCGCCGGAGAAGTCGTCGAAGGCCCCGCCGGTCCTCGTGCGAGGACCGAGACCGGAGCCGCGGCGCCGGCCGATGGAGCCGCTCCGATGGTCGCGGAGATGAACGCTCTCAAGCAGCGGGTCCAGGACAACCCGCAGGACGTGGCGTCGATGGTCCGTCTGGCCAACCTCTACCATCAGGTGCAGATGTGGAACGATGCGATCCCGTTCTACGAGATGGCCCTCGAGATCCAGACCGACGACCCGGACCTGATGTCGGATCTCGGGATCTGTTTCCGGAGTGTCCAACGACCGGACGACGCGCTTCAACTGTTCGAGCGTGCCCACAAGCTTCATCCGGATCACTGGCAGAGTCTGTTCAACATCGTCGTCGTCGCCGGTTTTGATCTCCAGCAGTTCGAGCGGGCGGATGAGGCGCTTGCCCAGCTCGAGGCCTTCGACCCTCGCCCCCCGCAGCTCGATTCGTTGCGGGACGAGTTGAACAAGGCCCGCGCTGCGTCCAGCGCCGGTTAGGGGCGATCCTCGGCCATGCTCCGATTCCTGCTGCTCTTGCTGGCGGTCATCGTGGCGATCTGGACCCTGCTGGCGCGGCTCGTTCCACGAACCAGGCCCGCACGTGCCGACGCTCCACGGCCGACCCGTCGCCCGGCCCCGACGCCCGGCCGTCGTCTCGTCCAGGATCCGGCCTGCGGGGTCCACATCCCGGAGGATCGAGCGCTCAGCGTAGAAACCGATCAGGGGCGGGTGTTTTTCTGCTCCAGCGCCTGCCGTGACTCGTTTCTGGCCGCTTCCGGCAGCCCCGGCGGATGAAATTGCCCCGGCGGTCGTCGAACCCTATATTCCCTCGGTAGCTATCCGTAATCTAGGGGTGCGGGGTCATGGCGATCGATCCGTCTGAACTGGAAAATTTGCATCAACAGGCGTCGAACTTCTACCTACAGGGAGAGTTCCAGAAGGCGACAGAGGTCTGGCAGAAGATCCTCAGCCTCGACCCGTCGGACCTCAGGGCGGGCGAAGGCGTGCGTCTCTGCGAGCTGTTGATCGGCGAGGGGCCATCGTTCGTCAATGAGTCGGCGGCAGTGACTCCGACAGCGACTCCGGCCGCGGAAGCCGAGGCAACACCCCCACCGGTCCCGTCGGCAGATTCCGACGCCATGGATTTCGATTTCTCCGACCACGAAGAGGCGCCGGCCGCCTCCACGCCACCGCCTGTTCCGCAACCGGCGCCGCTGGACGAGCCGTCCGCCGAGGCGGCAGCCGCGGCGGAGCTGAAGACACGTGTCGGCGAGCTGTTCGCCGAGGCCACCGTCGCCTACCAGCAGGGTGCCCGGGAAGAGGCGATCACTCTGCTACGTCGCCTGGAGATCCTCGACGAGAATCACAGTGGTGCCACGGAGTTGGCGGCAAAAATCGCTTCCGACGACGAAGTGGAGACGCCGACACCGGCGGAGACGGAGGACGAGTCTCACGATCTTCTGGGTGAGCTGGACTTCGACACGGTCGACGAGGCGTTGAACATGGACGCGGCGCCGGCCGTGGCCGCGGGCGAGGTCGCCGCGGAACCGTCCGCCGATCTGGGTGACCTGGACGACCTGGGAGATCTCATCCCGGAGGTTCCGACGACTCCGACCGTCGAAGACGACGGGCCGGTCACCGAAAGCGTCACCCCCCCCACGACAGCCGCGACATCGACGACGACCGAACGGACGGCGCGCCGACGCGAACGACAGAGTCGGCAGGTGCCACGCCTTGCCATGATCGTCGCCGCCGTGCTGGTGCTGGTCATCGCGGGTGGGTGGTTCGCCTACACGGAGTTCTTCGGGACGTCCGACGAGCCTCCACAAACGGCAGAGATCCAGGAACCGCAGACGCCCGTGGTTGACGACAGCGCGGATGATGCCAACGTGGCGGCGTCCCCGGTCAAGATCGTCGATGTTGACGCGTTACGGGTCAGCGCGGACGAGGCGATCGCTCTCGGGGATTACGCGGGTGCCATCGTTTTGCTCAACAAGATCCAGAAGACTCGGCCGGACGATCGCAAGCTCAAACAAGAGGTGCTCCAACTTGGCGATCTCTTCCGTGAACAGCAGGAAGTGCTGGACAGCTGGCAGAGCGCCGTCGACGCCTTCAATACCGGCGACTACCGATCGGCGTTGACCGTTTTCTATCGTCTCCCCGAGACGGAGCGTGGTGAGCGCCTCAGCCGTTACATGATCAACGGCTGGTTCAATCTCGGGATGCAGGCTCTCACTTCGGGTAACTGTGACGGCGCGACCGCGCACTTCACGGAGGCCAGCGATATCAACAGCGACGACCCCGGCGTCTCCCACGGACTTCGACTCGCTGACGAATGCTCCGGCGCCGTCCGTGATCGAGCGTGGATGGATCGGATCGAGTCGATCGGATTTCGCGACCTGGAGTACGGCGGCTGAGCGCTAGTGTCGGAAGTGACGTCGCCCGGTGAACACCATCGCGACGTCATGTTCGTCCGCCGCCGCGATCACCTCATCATCCCGGATCGAACCGCCCGGTTGGACGACGGCGCGAACGCCGACCTTGGCGGCGACGTCGATGCCGTCACGGAACGGGAAGAATGCGTCGGAGGCCATCGCGCAACCCTCGAGCGGGGTGTTTGCCTTATCGGCACCGAGGCGTGCGGAATCCACGCGACTCATCTGACCGGCACCGATGCCAATTGTCCGATCGGCGCGCGCATACACGATGGCATTCGACTTCACGTGTTTTGCCACGACCCAGCCAAATTCCAGGGCCTTCCACTCATCCTCGGTCGGTGCGCGACGAGAGACGACACGACTCTCACGCACCGACTCCTCGATCCGGTCCCAGGTCTGGGCCAGGAGGCCGCCGTTGACCCGACGAAGATCCATGCCGCCGCGAGTCGCATGTTTGATGTCGCCGAGTTCGAGACAACGTAGCTTCTTTTTGCGTGCCAGGGTTGCCTTCGCCTCGTCGTCGAAGCGGGGAGCGACGACCCCCTCGTAGAACTGCTGGCGGATCGATTTTGCAGCCCGTCCGTCCACGGTTCGATTGAATGCGATCACGCCGCCAAATGCGCTAGTCGGATCACATGCCAGCGCACGTTCGAACGCTTCTGCGGGGTCGGTCCCCAGCGCGACGCCACACGGGTTGCCGTGTTTGACGATCACGCAGCCACTCCTTGGGAGTTCCAGCGCAGCGCCCAGGGCCGCGTCGAAGTCCAGAATGTTATTGAAGCTGAGTTCCTTGCCCTGGAGTTGGGTCGCATCCGCCAGCGATCCCGCCGACGGCAACGGGTCGCGGTAGAACGCCGCCTGCTGATGGGGGTTCTCGCCGTAGCGCAGTCCCTGCAGCTTGCTGTACTCGACTACCAGCCGTTCGTCGAAGGCATCCTCTTCCGGTTTTGAGTCGTCGTTCTGTGGTCGCTCGAGGTAGGTCTGGACCGCCAGGTCATACCCGCTGGTGTGGCGAAACGCCGTTGCCGCAAGTTTGCGTCGGGTGGTCTCTCCGAGGCCACCGTCGGCCTGAAGCTCGTCCGCGATCGGACCGTAGTCCGAGGGGTTAACGACCACGCCGACGTGGGCATGATTCTTGGCAGCGGCGCGGACCATGGTCGGCCCGCCGATGTCAATCATCTCCACGACCTCGCCATGGGAGACTCCGGCCGTCGCCACCGTCTGCTCGAAGGGGTAGAGATTGACGACGACCAGGTCGATCGTCTTGATGCCTTCTTTCTCCAGGTCGGCCATGTGAGATTCGAGATCCCGCGCGGCCAGGATCCCGCCGTGGATCTTCGGGTGCAGTGTCTTCACGCGCCCATCGAGGATCTCTGGAGAGCCGGTGTAGTCGGCGACCTTGACGACGTCGACTCCGTGTTCGGAGAGGAGGCGAGCGGTCCCGCCGCTGGACAGGATCTCGACACCGGCTTTCGTCAACTGTTTGCAGAAATCGACGACACCGGTTTTGTCATAGACGCTGACCAGGGCCCGTTGGACCTTGTGATTCATCGGGAACTCCGTGGATCGTCCGGTTGACGATTGGATTGGTTGCGGAACGGGGTGTGGGACATGTCGCCGTCGGCTTCCTGCCACACGGCCAGCCAGACCCGAGCAATATCATTCACACTTCGGGAGTAGGAGATAGAGGCGACGGCAAACGGTACCGAGCGATCGTCGAACGCACCGCGGTGCGGGGGGTCGCCGGCGCGGTCGTAAGCATCGGCCAGGACCGCATCGTTGGTCGTCGCCCGGGCGAGGATCTCTTCCACGTATGGCCCGACGTCGGCAAGACCGCCGCCGAGGTCGTGATCGTCATAGTAGACGAGCGGAAATTTTGGGAGGCGCTCTTCGCAGAGCGAGCCGAAGTGCCGGTAACGCGAGTCGACGGTATCGTCACGGGGGCTGACCCCCGGTGGGAAACCCACATCCAACGTGTAGTGGGCGAGACGGCCGAAGGCCTCGGCGACTTCGTCGAATCGTGCCGGTCGATCCAGGACGCCGCGCAGCTCACGTGACGCCGCCAGGACCGCGGCTTCCAGGTCGCCACCGGCGGTCATGGGACGATGGTCGGCACCATCCTCATCCTTCATCGGATCCAGCAGTCCGCGGAGCAGCGCCTTCTCGTGTCCCTGAAGTGCCGTCCTCAGCGTTCTGGGCATCAGTTCCACCGCACGTTGCGTCATGGCGATTCGCGTGCGGGCCGTCCATGCCGACGCGGGTGTCGTCAAGATCGCCAGCGCGACCGCAACGGACAGGACTTTGAATGCAATTCGCATGGGCTGCGAATTGTATCAGCGCAACGGCGAGGCGTCAGCGTCGTCGTCGGCTACGGGGTCTTCCCTTCGGGCAGCTCCACGAGGGGGAGTCCCATCGACCCGGTCTGACCCTGGTAAAGCATCAGTTTGACGGCGGTCAGGCGGTCGTTGTTGGCCGCCTGGGGGTTGGTCTTCGGGTCCCCGAGGGAGGGGTCCAGCGTGAGGGCGATCCGGTACTCCTCCAGCGCATCCTCATACTTGCCGAGACCGTCCAGCGTCGCACCCAGGTTGTAGTGGGCGAAGGCGTTGTTGGGGTTCAGGCGCAGCGCACGGGTATAGGCGGCCGCCGCGCGATCGATCTCTCCGGCCTGACGATGGAGCGTGCCGACGTTGAGCCAGAGCAGCGAATCCGAATCGTCCACGGAGAGCGCGGTGCCGTAGTAGGTCAGTGCCAGATCCAGGAATCCGTTCTGGCCGAGGAAGTTTCCGAAGGCACCCAGCTGCTGGGCGCTGGCCTCGCCGGTATCGACGAGATCCAGGTAGGCCAGCACGGATGGGTCACGGGCCAGCACACTCTGACGGACGAAGCCCTGGGCCCGCGCCAGCTCGCGGGGGAGTCGCACGGCACCCTGTGCGGCGCGACGCTCCGCACGACTCGGCTTCTTGACGACGACCTCGTCGGTGCGGGCGGACTCGACCGCCTGGGCTTCGGCGGGGGAGAGGTCGGTCGGATCGTGGGCCCGCTCGGTAGCCGCCTTGGCGGCCTCCTCCGATTCGCGGCGTGTCTGGCGGGCGGCCCGGCGCTCTTCCCGCTTGCGCTCGTATTCGGCGATTCGCTCCTGTCGGGCCTTTTCCTTGGCGGCGCGCTTGTCACCGTTCTCCGAGCCCTCCTGGGCGGCGATCGGTGCTGCGACAGCCACCACAAGGATCAAAAGCCATAACCTCGACAACCTCATCACCGTACTCCGTGCGGTCAGTCCGCTCTAGCGACCGGGGCGAGCCTTCAACTGGACCTTGCCGTCCTTGGCCACCACGCGCAACTCAATTTCCTCACAACCGGATTTTTTTCGGATCCGACTGGATTGGGCTTCAACGCCCAGGATGAATTTTTCGAAACTCGGTGTCCGGGTCCCCTTTTCATGGGCGGCCACGAACGATTGGTAGAGATCCTTTAATCGAGCGGCGTCGGCGTGGGCGTCCGTGACCCGACATCGAGCCAGGGTGCCATCTGCCGCGGCAGGCGTCGAGGGCTGGGTCGCCTGCGAACGGGGATCCACGATCCGACCGTTTTCAAGGTAGCCCTGTTCTCGTCCACGTATCGTCTTGTCCCAGAGTTCGGATAGACTGTTGAAGCGGCTGACGGCCGTAGTCAGATGAAACCGCTGGGCGTAGTTGGCGTGAGACGTGTCGATATTGCGACGGATCAGACGTTCGAGTTGGGCCCGCAGCTCTCGCGGCGGGATCTTGCGCGCCCCGACGAAGAACATGTCGTACTGGACCTTCAGCTGCCGGGTGCCGACCTCAAGGGTATGGATGTCGGCCTCGAGCTGGGCCTCGGCTTCAGTTTTCTCAGCCATCGTTCATCCCTGATGTTCCCATCCCACGTTCAAATCTAGGGATCCTGGCCCACGGATGCAAAAGAAACGGGGACAACGGAACCAGTCTAAGGTACGGGCCGACGGCCCGGGGCGTCTACCGGCGGTCTCGGAACTCCTGGAGCATCGACGGGGGAGGCGGCTTCGGCGGGTTTTTGGCCCGGATTGGGCACGGGAGAGCCTTCGGACCGTCCTCGATGAGCGACGACGCCGGCTCCGCGGTGACGGTCGGATCGACCCCTCGGAGTTGAAGCCGACGACGATCCTGGCCGCAGCCGAGGCCTGGGCCCAGCGACAGGCCGAGCCGCAGCCGAAACCGCTCCTCAATGCGACCGGCGTGATCGTCCACACCAACCTCGGTCGTTCCGTGCTCTCCGAGGCAGCGGCCAAGAGGGTCGCCGCATCCCTGAGTCACTACGTCGACCTGGAGTACGACGTCGAGGCCGGAGGCCGAGGCGATCGGATGGCACCGCTGCGCCCCCTGATGGAGCTGCTGTTTCCCGGTTACGACTTCCACGTCGTCAACAACAACGCGGCGGCGACGATGTTGGCCCTGCATGCCCTCTGTCGTGGGAAGGAGGCGATCGTCTCCCGCGGCGAGTTGGTCGAGATCGGCGGGTCGTTCCGGGTCCCGGACATCATGCGGCTCTCCGGCGCACGACTCGTGGAGGTGGGGACCACCAACCGGAGTCGTCGCGGGGACTACGCGGCGGCGATCGGGAAACGGACCGGGCTGCTGATGAAGGTCCACACCAGCAACTTCCGCATCGTCGGCTTCGCCGCCGAGGTCGGCGTGGCGTCGTTGTCGGCACTCGCCGCGAAGCACGAGATCCCGCTGCTGGTGGACTGGGGGAGTGGCGACCTGGTCGACCTGCAGGATGTGGGGATCCGGGACGAGACACCGATCGCCGAGATCCTCAAGGCCGGCGCCGATCTCGTCACCTTCAGCGGCGACAAACTTCTGGGTGGGCCCCAGGCCGGTTTCCTGGTCGGAAGGCCCGAGGTCATCGCGAAGGTCAAGAAAGACCCCTTGGCCCGGGTCTGTCGTCTGGATCGGATCCTGATCTCCGCGCTCCACGAGACGCTGCTGGCCTACGCGTCGGGGCGGGCGTGGGACGAGGTGCCGACGCTACGGATGATGAAATTGAAGGCGACCGCCATCGGACGTCGGGCCAGAACGATCGCGGATTCGCTCAAGGACCGAATCGATCCGTCCTATCGGCTGGCGGTCGTCAGCGGTGTCTCGCGGACCGGTGGGGGGTCGTCACCTCGCGGGGAGATCGGCACCCGTCTTCTGCGAGTCTCCGTCGACGGACGGGACTGCGGAGAGTTACAGGGAAGGCTGCGCGACGGTACGCCGCCGGTCATCGGTAGAGTCCACGACGGTAGTCTATTGCTCGACCTGCGAACGGTTCCGGCGGAGTCTGACGATCAGATCGGACGTCGACTGGGGGAGGTCCTGTCGCAACCGCTCGCTAGACGTTGAAGCGGAAGTTGACCACATCGCCGTCCTGCATCGGGTATTCCTTGCCCTCGAGTCGAAGCGTGCCGTCGTCGCGGCAGGCGCTCCAGCTCCCGTTGGCGTCGAGATCCTTGTAGGCCACCAACTCGGCGCGGATGAAACCTCGCTCGATATCGCTGTGGATCACACCGGCGGCCTTCCGCGCGTCGGTGTCCCGTCCGATGGTCCAGGCTCGACACTCGTCTTCGCCGACGGTGAAGAAGGAGACTCGATCCAGCAACGCATAGGACGCTCGGATCATCCGATCCAGCGCCGGTTCGCGGATGCCCATCTCTTCCATGAAGACGGCCGCATCGTCCCCGTCGAGTTGTGCGATCTCCGCCTCGAGTTTGGCCGACATGGCGACCACGGCGGTCCGATCCTGAGCGTCGACGGCCTCGAGGTTGAACGAGGCGGCTCCCTCGTGGAGTTTCTGCGCATCGTCCTCGCCGGCGTTGATGACCACCAGCAGCGGCTTCAGGGAGAGGAACGTGTAGCCCCGCAGCAGTCTCAGCTCGGTCTCGTTCCAGTCGCCGTTACGCAACGGCTTCTCTTCTTCGAGGTGGGCCAGCACCTTGCGGAAGATCGCCAACTCCTTCTTCTCTTCTTCCTTGGCGGTCTTCTTGACCAGCAGATCCAGCTTCTCGACCCGTCGCTCCGCGACGATCAGGTCGGCGAGGATCAGCTCGGTCTCCATGGCGGCCACGTCCCGCGCCGGATCGATGGGGCCCTCGGAGTGGGGGATCGATTCGTCCTCGAAGCCGCGGACCACATGGGCCAGGGCGTCGACGGTCCGCAGCGCGTCCAGGGGTAGGGTCTTGGCGGCCTGTCCCTTCTCGACCCCGGCCAGATCCAGGTAGGTCACCGTGGCCGGCGTGGTCTTCTTAGGCGAGTACATCTCGCTCAGCCGGTTCAGGCGGGGGTCCGGGACCCGCGTCACGCCCTGTTGCGCCTCGCCGCGGCCGCCGTGGGCCGCCGGTTCCAGGCCGGTCAACAACTGAAACAACGTGGACTTCCCGGTTAACGGGAAGCCGGCTAGACCGATTTTCACGGCAGATCCCTCGGGGCCCCGGTCTTGCGGAAGAACAGATCGTAGGCGATGACGTCGGCGTCCACCTGGAATCGGATCGATCGGCCGTCAAACCTCCAGGCGGTCTTCTGATCCTCCTTCTGATCCTCGATGTTGACCATCATGGAGCCGGACTCGTGGATCGCCCACTGACCCAGCCCCTCGGCGCTATTGACGAACAGACCGTCCTCGAACAGGTCGAGGCTGACCCCTTCATACTCTTCCTGAGTCGCCGTCAGGAATCGGAGGACAATGGCGTCGACCTGCGGGCCGCGGACGATCCGCTCGATGGTCTCGGGTGTCGCGTTGTCCCGCTGACCCTGGGCGCGGGCATCTCGAATGATGAGTTGGCGGATCCCTCGCTCGGTGATCTTCCAGTCGATCTCGTAGTGGCCGGCGATCTTGACCGGTGACACGTCCAGGGGGGACGGATCGGTCTGCTGGCCTAAGGCAACGCCGGCGACGCAGAATTGGGCCAGCGACAGCGCCAGGATCGTCCGTAATCGAAAATGCCTGGGTCTATTCATGGTTTCCGCTCCCGTCCACTCCAGAATAGCAAGATTTGACCGTACGTCCCGCCCCTCCTACCATGCGTGCCACGTCGGGGCGTAGCGCAGCCAGGTAGCGCATCTGCTTTGGGAGCAGAGGGTCGCAGGTTCGAATCCTGCCGCCCCGACCACTATCTAGCGGGGGAATCCCCCGGAACCCGGTTGTGGCGGTTGATCTGGGCCACTTTCTCGCGTAAATGAATGAGGACAACTTATCAAGAGGCTGCCCGTCGGGTGGGTTGGCCTTCGATTTAATGTGCCTCCAGGGAGTCTGGACCCGCCATCGGTCCGACGAAGGGGAAATCCATGAAGACGGGACGCGTACTCTGGCTGCTGGGATCCACGGCATTGCTCTTTGGGCTGATCGTGGTCCTGCTGCCGCAAACACCGACTCCGGAAACCAAGGCGACAGCGGTCGTCGAACCGACAGCCGTCGAACCGACACCGCAGGCCGTGGTCGAAGCGGCAGACACGGAGAGCGAAGAACAGGCGCGTGACGTCGTGCTACCCGACGTGGTCGCCCGCAGTCACATCCCGACCGAGCAACTTCAGGGACTCGACTTCAAGGTCGTCCCCAGTCGACGCAACATGCCGGTCGTCACCCACATCCAGACGGAGAACGCCAAGCGGCTGGATAAGGAGTTAACCTCCATCTTCGTCCCCAAGACCAAGAAGTTTCCTCGTAAGCCGAAGCCCCACGTCTCGTTCGATGACGGAGCAGAGGCACTGGCGCTCCCCGGACAGTTCAGCGAGAACGAGGGTACCGGTCGCGCGCCGTTGATCACGTTCTTGTCGACCACGATCTTCAATTCCGGTTTTGCCCCGGCGGATCCCCACGGCGCCGCCGGGCCGGTCCACGTCGTTAACGTGGTCAACACCAACTTTCGATTCCACGAGAAGAGCACCGGCGCGGTCACTTCGACCGGCTCCCTGATCACCTTCTTCAATCCCGTGATCGCAAACACCAACAACATCATCACCGACCCCAAGGTCCTGTATGACCAGTACGAGGATCGGTTCGTGATCATCCTCCTCGAGGTGCCCAATGCGACCGCCGACGCGCGGATCCTCATCGGCGTCTCCGACGACTCTGACCCCAACGGGACCTGGTACCTGTCGTGGGTCGATGCGTCCATCATGCTGGCCGGCGAGGCGACCGCCGCGGACTACCCGGGTCTGGGTATGGACGAGGCGGCAATCTTCGTGACCGCCAACCAGTTCGGCACGACAAACTTCAGGAATAGCCTGATCTACGTGATCGATAAGGGGCTGACCGGTGGGCTCTACGACGGCACCAGCAACGGCGCGGAACTGACGGCCGATGTCATCGTCCCCTCCGTCGTGCCGGAATCTCGAAACTTCACCATCCAGCCGGCCCATCAGTTCGGTGTCCATCCTGACGCGGACAACCGGAACTACTTCACCGCCTATACCGGACTCAACAGCGCCGGCAGCGCGTTCGTCAACCTTTACGAGCTGCTGGACGATCCGATGAACCCGGGTCAGTACATCCTGCTTCAGGATTATGTCAACATCGGTGCCGTCGACAACACCGGTGCCTTGATGCCCGGAGCGGAGCAACCCGGCGGCGCCGGATTGCTGGATACGATCAATCGTTCCGTCTTCGATGCCGACTGGCGGGACGATCGACTTCACCTGGCCTTGCTGGTCAATCCGTCGAACCCGAGCCCCGATGCCGGTCAACCGACCGCTCGTTGGGCCGAAATCGATACGACGGTCTCGGGGAACCCGGTTTCGTCCAACGGCGCCAACGTCGGTGGCGAGGATCTTGGGGTGGGAACCAACACGTTCTACCCAGCACTGGCGGTGAACGCCAACGGCGACGTGGGTATCGGCTTCTCGGCCTCCAGCACGACCCTCAATCCGGGTGCCTATTACACCGTCCATGAGTCCACCGACGGTCCCGGGGTCGTTCAGCCTTCGGAAGCCGTGCAGGTGGGTCTGAACACCTACGAAGACACCAACGGCAACCGCTGGGGTGACTACAGCGGCATCGCCGTCGACCCCGTGAACAACAGTTTCTGGGTCTACAACAAATTCGGCAGTGCCACGCAGGACGCCTGGGCCACGGTCTGGGGTCAATTCTTCGTCGGTCCGCCGCCGACCTCCGTCGCCTTCGATCGCACCAACTATGGTTGCGATGACCTGGCGGTCGTCAACGTGATCGACGACACTCAGTCGGCCACGGCGACGGTCACCAGCTCCACCGATTCGGAGGTCGTCTCACTGAGCGCCGTCGACTCGCTGCGAACGACCGGATCGATCGCGCTGGCTATCGGCGACACGACCAACGACAACGGCGTTCTGGGTGTGGCCGAAGGGGACACGATCACCGTCACCTACGAGACCATTCACAACGACACGGCGCCGATCGTCTGTACGCTCGACGCGTCCACGGGCGGTGCGTTCCTTTCCGGTGGTTGCGATAGCTGGACGACGGCGGACCCGCTGGTCAACACCGGTGAGAAATGGCTGCCCTACGCCGATACCGACGAACTGCTGGTCTTCAGCTACACGGTCGTCAACAACGAATTGCGCACCGTCGACAACGTGATCCTCGAGTTCGACGACACCGCGGTTTCACCGCCCTCCGGGTGTCTGAGCGTGCTCAGTCAGAATCCGTTGAACATCGGTAGTATCCCCGCCGGCGAGACGGCCAGCGGTAACTGGAGCGTTCGGGTCGAGACCTGTCCGTCTCTGACCGAGATCACGCTCGAGGTGACGGTGACCGCCGACGGTTATCAGAACCCGCTGGTCCTGGCGGATGTCAACTCGATCGTCAACGCCGACGATGTCATTGAACAGCACGGTGTCTGCTTCAATCACACCGCGGCTGACATGACCAGCCTGGCGTGGACCGCCGACGGTTTCGCGGACATTGGCTGGCAGCGATCGTCCCAACCCGGTTGTGGCTTCGAGGATCGCACCGTCGGAACCTGTTTCGACGCGTCTGCCGGCATGTACAAACAGACCAACTGTGGCGGTACGTCGATCCCCGGCAACTCCGCAGGCACCCTGGTGCCGACGACACCGATCTCGTTGATCAACTCCGGGACCGACGGCGGCACGGGACAACCGTGGCGTTACGGCATGACCTACTTCTCCTTCGATACGTCGACCTCGGTGACCGGAGAGGACGATGTGATCTGGGGTCTCTTCCTGGATGACGATTATCAGGGCGCTCAGGTCATCGACGGAGCGACTCCGTTGGATCAAAACAACGACGGCACCGGCTGGCCCATCTCCGCGGCCTTCTTCTCGATGGCTGCCCTGGACTGCTGCGACCCGACGCCGGGAGCCTGGGACTGGGATGCCTCCAACGCGGTCAGCCCCGCCACCGCGTTCTGTGAGCCGGTCACCGACGTGACCGAAAACCGTCTGACCATCTGCATCGGCAGTGCCGCAGCCGGTGTGAGCCAGGCGGGCGACATCGAGATGCCCGGCGATCATTCCCTCAACTTCGCTCTGCTGGCCGTCGAGGAGCAGCTGTTCGGCATCGCCGACGGCGTGGCCACCGACGGCTTCGGCATCGACAACACCGAACTGGGCTGGGAAGAGTTCCATGCCGGTCCCAACACCGGAGACTGTGGTGTCTCCGGTCAGTGCGGTCAGGTTTCGTTCTCGGTCGGAACGCTGCAGACAAGCTGCCAGAACGAACCGGTCGAGATCCGTGTCATCGACGGCGATGCCATCGGCAGCTCGTTAATGGTGACGGTCACCTCCACCAGTGGAGGGGACTCCGAGGCCGTCGTCCTGTCGAGACAGGGTGCGTCCGAACTGTTCCTCGGGTCGGTCGCCGTTTCGACGGTCTCCGGATCGTCGGTGGGTGACGGTGTCGTGTTCGCGTTGCCTGCGGACCAGCTGCTTGCGACCTACGATGATCTGGATGACGGCACCGGTTCGCCGTGCAGCGACGTCACGTCGGCGCTGACCGACTACCCATCGGCCAACATCAGCATCGCATCGCGAACGGTCACGATGGACAACGGCGATGCCGACAACAACCCGGACACCAACGAGGACTTCGCGTTCGAGTTGGAGCTGTTCAACGACTCGGCGACGACGCTGACCAACGCGACAGTCTTCATCGAGACCGATTCGCTGGCCGTCTCCTGTCTGATTCGTGACTCGGCCGACTTCGGGACGATCCTCGGCGGGGCGATGGTATCCAACCCGGGTAGCCCGTTCCGCTTCCAGGTCGACCCCGCTTATGAGTGCGACGCGATGGGCGATCCCGACACGCTGACCTTCGGTGTCACGGTGCTCTCCGACGAGATCTGTGGTGCCGATGGTCGATTGACCACCAGCTTCACCCTCGATATCGACCTAGGGGGTGGACCCATCGCGCCTCCGCCGCCGTCGGCCCAGCTGGCCTTCAGCGACGAGGACTCGCGAGATCCCGACGCCCGCTTCGGTTCGGTACCGATCCAGCGGAGTTCCAGTCGGGTCCTCGAAGCCTCGACGACGAGCCGACCGGTAGCGACCGTGGGTCAGGACCCGATGTCGATCTCGCCGCCGGCCGGTGACGAAGAGTCGGACACCAATCGTGCCGAGGGCTTCATCGTTCAGGCCTCCTCAACCGAAGGCGTCGTTTCGGTGACCCGCGGGACTCCGGGTGACGCCCAGGTAAACGCGACACGCGCCGTATGCGGCAACGCCCAATACGACAACGGCACCGCCGACACGGCGGAGTGGTTCAACGGCGGCATGGCCGGCAACACCGACTGCGCCATGGGTCAGCTGTGGAACGCGTCGGACTTCGGCATCGTCGGCGATTACGAAGTGACCGCGATCTGCATCGACAACTCGATCAACTTCGGTGGCCCGTGGCCCAACCACTGGTACATGCATCCCGATCTGGCCGGTGCGCCGGACTTCGGCACGATCCTGGCCGACGGTATCCTGTCGAGTGGCGACGGTGCCGGACAGGTCGAGTTCCCCTTGCCCGCACCGGTGGGCTTCACTGCCGGTCAGAACTACTGGATTGTCGTCCGTGGCGACCCGGTCTGTTGTAGTGGTGAGGACTTCAACCTCGAGGTCGATCAGGTGACCGCGGCGGTGCAGTCGTTCCGCAACGACTGTGACGGCGTCGCCAACATGACGACGCCGTCCACCGGCGAGTACGTGATCCACTCGACGATCTTTGCGTCGAACCTGGTTTGTGACACGACGGACAACAGCGGTCTGCCGACCTCCTGCGCGACGTCGGTCTCCGAGCCCGGCTCGTCTCCGCTGCTCGTCAGTCGCATCCCCGGACCCGTGAACAACATCGTGGATCTGGAGTTCGAGGATGCGGGTAGCGTGTTCGACTACAACGTCTTCGTCTCCAACTCGGCATCGTCGCTGGCGGCCGCGCCGTTCGATGTCGAGGGCCCCAACGGTCGTAAAGACTGTGCGGTGGTGACCTCGGATCTCGGCGCGACTCGCGAGATCACGGGATACGACGTAGGTGCGGGGATCACGGGCAACGATCTCGTGTTCATCCTGGTCGGTACCAGCACGGCGGTGCACAACGGACCGCTCGGGGACAACACCCCCGAAGGGGCCCGCAACAGCACGTCGCTGTGTGTGGCCGTTCCCTGACGGCACGCAAGAGCAAGTAGCAAGTGGGGGCATGGCGCAGGCCATGCCCCCTTTTTTGTATAGCGCGTGCTGCTATCCTCCGGGGATGAATGTGAAGTACCGAACGGTGGTCGTCGACGGCTGGGAGATCCTGGTCGGCAAGGGCGCCGGCGACAATGACCGGCTGACCCTCGAAGTCGCCGACCCCGACGATCTCTGGTTTCATGTCGCCGACTACTCGGGCTCCCACGTCATCATCCGGATCCCCGAGGGGGCCGGTGAGCCGCCACGAGAGGTGGTGCGCAAGGCCGCCCAGCTGGCCGCCTGGCACTCCAAGGCCCGCGGCGCCGGCGGCAAGACCGAGGTGCATGTCTGCCGGGCCGGGGATGTCCGCAAGCCCCGTGGGTTCGCGCCGGGCAAGGTGCAGTTGACCCGCTGGGAGGCCATGAAGGTCTACGTGAAGGACCCCGACGACGATTGAGATGATAGGCTGACGATCCGGTCTAAAGCGCGCGTAGCTCAGCTGGATAGAGCACCAGCCTCCGAAGCTTTTCGACCGCGTCGCGTAATTCGCTATCGGCGAGATAGAGACGCGCTTCCCGTCGATCAAAAACAGCCGGGAGCATCTAAGTAAAACAAGCCGTGTTTCCTCCGACCATACAAAACAACTGTCGTTTATCATGAAGGCAAAAGCGTTCGATTGTCGGGCTGCACCTGTCGCCGTATACTTTGAGCGCGCGCTTGAACCCATCAGTTGGGCCTAAAGGGGGGGAGGGTAGATGAGAAACATCCGTTTGGTTTTGCTTCTCTTGTGCTCCGCGGTGATTGCTGGCCCAGCAACCGCCCAACCGGCTTCACCGCTGGGTGCGGGTTCCGGTCCGGATCATGCCGGCGTGGTGCCATCCGAGTTGGTGACGCTGTGCCACATCCCGCCGGGTAGCCCAACCTCTACGACCACGATTCACGTGCGTGCCACGGGAGTTTGGTCCCATCTTGCACACGGCGATCTTGAAGGCGCCTGTGCCGACGATTGCGGGAAGGACCAGGCGCCGGTCCAGAAAACAGGTCAGACGGCGTGTTGGGACGTGAATGGCGAGTTGGTGCCCTGCAGCGGCACAGGGCAGGATGGCGAGAACCAGGCAGGCGTCGCGATTACACCACGCTTCATGGAGAACCTCGACGGAACAGTCACGGACGGGTTGACCGGCCTGGTCTGGCTGCAGGACGCGACCTGCTTTGCAGAAAGCAACTGGCTCGCCGCCCTGGCAGGGGCCGCCGCATTGGCGGATGGAGCCTGTGGACTCTCCGATGGATCAATCCCCGGCGACTGGCGTTTGCCCAATGCCAGGGAGGCCATGAGCATGATCGATTTCGGTCAGTGGAACCCCGCCCTGGCAGCTGACCATCCATTTGTCGTGCCCGTGTTCTCGGGCCTGACCCCGTTCTACTATTGGTCCTCGACCAGCCTGGTCCAGTTCCCGTACAACGCGTTTATTGTGCGCCTTAACGACGGTATCCTCACAACAGGGGCCAAGTCCTCCAACACCCTCTTGGTGTGGCCGGTGCGAAGCACACCCTAGGCGGAATCGCGGCACCCTAACGGAACTCTACTGTGCCAGCCACGATGGAATACCGGCAAGAGCTTCCGCGGTTGGATGATTCCAATCTTTGAGTCGGCTGGTATCCCTTACGGCTATCACGTTCTGCGCCACACATGGGCGACGAGACTAAGTGAAACTTAGACTGGACAATTTGCGGTACACTGAAAATCAGTCGTAAGTTACTGCCAATACGTCTCACGCGCGCGTAGCTCAGCTGGATAGAGCACCAGCCTCCGAAGCTGGGGGTCGCAGGTTCGAATCCTGCCGCGCGTACCAGCCTCCCCTAGAAAGGGGACAGATTTATTTATTGGGGGTTCGGCTCAGCGGTCCGGACCCCGCGTCGTCGTTCCCATCACTCCACGCCCGCATCAGGTCCGCCATCAACACCGTCAACGCGTATTGCCGGTCGGTAGGTATCCGCCGAATAAAGAGCGAAAACTCCCGAATCAGCTTGATCTGCCTCGGCGTGTAGTCCTCGCCGTGGCTTCCATGGGCCGCGTACGTCTCCGGCCGGATCAGATCCAACATGCAAGTCCCTTCCTGACTGATCGGGCACTGCACCCCGTGTCGATGCTCGGCCGGATCGAACGGAACCAGCTCGTCCAGCTGCACCTCCATCGCGCGGGCAATCCGCGACAACGTTCGATACGTCGGCTGGACCTTGCCGGTCTCGATACGGGATAGGTACGAGGGCGCGATGCCCGCATCACGGGCAACAGCGGCCTGAGATCGACTTCGTCGAAGTCTTGCTGCCGCCAATCGTTGACCGATTTTCGGCTGAACAACCATGATGAAACCGCGTCGATGCCACGGTCCTAACGCTGTCCATCGGAGGCAGGGAACCGCAGCCTCAATAACAAGAGTGTATACCCATTTCAAGCCGATGAATTGACCCTTCGGGACCAAAATTCAAGAATGGCTTGCGCACGCAGTTCTACACGCGAAAAGGAGGTCGGTATGAAAAAACGTGCTCTTGGTCTCATTTTTGTTGCCGCGATGTTGGTCTGGGGCAGCCCGGTCTCCGGCGCGCCGGCCGACGCGGATAACATCGGCCCGGTCCCAGGAGACGAGGTGATTCCCCAGCCCATACCCCTGCCGGTCGTTCCCCAACCCGTCCCGACCACGCAATCGGACCGGATGCAGCTGGTCGGGTTCTCCACCAAGTCGTTCGCCGGCAACGTGGGTGTGCTGACCATGTCGAGCGCGTGTCAGGAAACATTCGCCGCGAGCCGGGTCTGCACGGTCGATGAGATCCGCATGAGCGTCAATATCCCGTCGGCGCTGTTCCTCGGAGGGGACTCGGCCTGGACCCAGAACATGGCGAAGGCCGGCTCGCTCTTCCTCAATGAGCCGGACCTGAACTGCAGCGGCTGGATGTCCAACGACCACATGGACTATGGGACGACCATCAATCTTGGCGCTTGCTTCGGCGGCATCAAGACGGAACGCTGTCATATCGAACGGGCCGTTGCTTGCTGCTCGATGAAGGTGCCGGTTGCCGAGAACTGATCTGTTCTCATGAGGGCCGTGCGATCCGTGCCGTCGGCCCTCTTTTTGTGTTTGCGACGCTAGCGTCCCGCTACTTGAAGCCGTGGTAAGCGGTGATGGACTTCGTCAAGCCCAGCGCCTTCTCGGTGTAGAACAACGCCTCGGGAAAGAGTTCTCGCATCTCTCCCCTGGTAAGCAGGCGGATCGTTTGCGCGTGGAGTCTAGCGAGTTCTGCGTTCCCGTACATCCGGCGGGCGAGAGGCCAGTTCTTGGCGATCACGTACTTGGCGCCTTTGGGAAGATACTGGATGAACGGAAAAAGGAAATGTGGCTCTAGAGGGAAATGCCGCCAGGGGGTCTGGACGTAATAGCTTCGGGCGACCCGTTTCATTTCCGCCGCCATCTTTCGCTGATTGTCCCAGGTCTCGACATGCTCGATGACCGAATTCGAGTATGCGACGTCGTAGGTCCCGTCGGCTGTATCGCGCAGATCCGTTGCGTCGCCTTCGAGGGTTTTGAGGTAGGGCAGTTCCGCGGGTTTCTGTGGGCCCAGGTTGACGACGTCGACGGTGATGCCGTTTTCCGTATCGCCCAGATTCGCGCGCCAATACGCCTCGGTCCCGCCCACGTCGAGGATTCTGATCGGTCGATCCAGTCTGTCCAGCAGGGAGCGAAAAAACTCGAAACGCTTCGCCCGCGCGCGAGCCGCAGCACGAGCAATGGGTCGGATCGCTTCGGATCGGTTAGCAGGGGGCTCGGTTCCAACCGTCATGGCGACTCGCTCAGAGGTGTTTCATTGTTGCGGGGCACCGGAGGCTGACCGCTCGCTCCTATTGTAACGCCCTTTGAGCGGGGACGTGGGGTTCAACGCCGACCAGGCTCTACTGCTGCTTGCCTGCGGGCCACTGATAGAACTGGCCGTTGGCGAAGATGATCGCGTCATCGAAATACGCCGTCTCGCCACCGACTACGTTGATCGCCCCGCCGTCTTTTCCGCCCGACGCAATCGTGTATTCGAAGGGCACCGAGTCGACCACGTACGTGTTGGACCAGCCATCTTCGGATGGGATGGACTCGGTGTAGAGCGGGACTAAGGCCGACTGCAGCCCGGCGATGGTGTTCACCATCGGATAGTTGGTGTTGTCCACCGAATAGTGTTCGATCGCACTGCTGACGGTTCGTAGGTCGGCCATCGTTCGTTTCTGCTTGGCGCGATCGAGCGCATTGAGCAGATTCGGGATCGCGATCGTAGCGATGATTCCGATGATCGCAACGACGATCAACAACTCGATCAGGGTGAACCCGCTGGTCTTGCTTCCTCTCATGAATGACCTCCGTCATTGTTTGAAGAGCAATTTGCAGGCCAGCGATGCAGCAGAGCCTGAGTCTCGTAAATCCCCGAATTCCTTGGAACTATTGGCGGGGGCCAGCGAAAATTGACACAAATCTGACGTTGATTGTCAGTTCGGTGCGTGAACTGAAACCGGGTGCTGGGACCGTCGGCGAAGCGCGTCGAGGCGCGTCCCCAAAAATTCTTTCTTTTGTCTGCCGAATAGAACGCTTTTTCTCGCCTTAGTGTTCGGGTAGGCGGCTGGCATCGCCCCGGCCGAATCGACCCTTACAGGAGGTGCGATCATGGGTTCGTGGAGTCGAAGGGTTTTCGGTACCGTCTGCGTGGTTCTTGCCGGCCTGGCGGGAAGTGCAGCGAACAGTTGTCTCGTCTCCGTCGGCAGTCAGCCCGGATCGGATTTCGCGACGATCGCCGATGCTCTGGCCAGCGCTGGCGTCACGGACGGATGCGTGCTCCTGGTTCAACCCGGGATCTATACATCCCCGCTCGTCATCGAGCACCCGATCGATTTGGTTGCCACGGATGGGAGCCCGGCGAACACGATCATCGATGGTCTCGGTGCTGCCATCGCCGTTAGGATTGCGGAACGCCCCGGTGACTCGAGGCCGGTCGGCATGAGCGGTTTCACCGTTCGCAACGCCGGGATCGGAATCAACACCGACGCGGTTGCCAAACTCTCGAACATGGTGCTGGATCAGCTCTCGCAAACCGGACTGGAGGTTGGAGAGGGGACTGACGCCCTGGTCGAGGGCAGTCGGATCACCGGTGGAACGGAGGCGGCGCTACATCTCTACGGGAACGCAGACGTGTTCAATAGCGTGATCACGGGTCCCGCGGATTGCGTCCGGCTCGAGACCGTCGGCACGTCCACCCTGGCTTTCTCTACGGTCACGGGGTGCGACGTCGGCGTGCGGCAGACCACCCCGTGGGTGGCGGATCTGCTCGTCGTCAACAGCATCGTCTTCGGGAACGTCACGGACGATCTTGTGGGCGTCGACTGCGCCAGCGTCGTCTCCAGTGATACCGATGTGGCGTGCTGCACGGTCAACGACAACATCTGCCAGGACCCCCTGTTTCTCGATCCCGCCGGTGACGACTACCGTTTGCCGCTAGGCTCCCCGGCAATCGACGTTCTCGCCACACCCGAGAACTTCCGCGGCAACCCCACGACCGATTACGACGATCCCGGATCGGCGCACGATCAACGACTGCTTGACGCCGATGGTGATGGCTTGGCGCGGGCGGACATGGGGGCCTACGAGCTGCACAATCCCGCACTTGTCCCCGGAGCGGTGCAGAACCTGCAGCTTGGGGCGATTCCCACGACCGTGCTCATCTGGGACGTCGACCCCGACGTGAGTGCCGACGTAAACGGTGAGTACCGCGTCTATCGTGGCGCGCTCAACGACATCGGATTCGATTGCTGGGGTACCACCGCGGGGGCAACCACCAGCACGACCTACCTGGAGTTCGATCTCCCGCCGTCGGGAGAGGGTTACTTCTACTTGGTTACCGCTGCAACGACTGTACGCGAGGGCACGTTGGGTTACGGGTCGATCGCCGAACGCAGCCGTTTCGCCTCGTGTCGCCGGCTCGCCTTCGTCTCCAGCCTCGCGAGGGACGGAAACTGTGGCGGCGTTTCCGGTGCCGACAAGAAGTGCCAGCTGATGGCTCGCGCAGCCAATCTTGCCGGAACCTATAAAGCCTGGCTCTCGGACGGTGTCTCCGGCCCCGGCACGTCGTTCTCGCAGTCGACGGATCCCTATGTGCGCGTGGACGGGACGGTCATCGCCAACAACTGGGCGGCCTTGACCTCGGGCAACCTGCTGGCTCCGATCAATCTCGACGAAAGCGGCAGTGTCGTCCCCGATTCCGCGCTGGAGCGGGTATGGTCCGGCACCCTGATCGACGGCACGCCGGGCCCGGATCATTGTAACGGCTGGACGGACAAGGATTCGTCGACCGATGGAGGCATGGGGAATCCCTGGTCGATGAACGCCGACTGGACCGATCTGAGCACTTACTCGTGCGCGATCCCGCTCCATTTTTACTGCTTCGAACAGTGACGGTGACACACGCGATTGGATGACCTGGCCCCCTAGACCGATCCAGCCAACACCTAGGGTTCGCGGATTCTCAGGACCGGTCGTCCTCGAGTGTCGTGGGCCGGGCCATCTTCAGGACTGTGTCCAAAGCCGGGTCGCGACCGGCGATGTAGTCCTCGAAGCTCGTGCCAACGGGAATATCCGGTGGGATCCAGGGCCGCTCGTCCTGCACGTCACTGAGCTGGTAGAACTTGGCGGAGTAGCCTATCGAGAGGCCGGAGTAGGGCAATTCCAGATCTTCGCTCTCTCCGTAATGATTGGGCTTGCCGCGAGTCGGCTCACCGACGAATGTCGCGTTCAAGCTGCGCTCCATCTGGATGGCGAACTCGATCGCAGCCGAAAACGTTCCACGACCTATGAGGCCGAACACCTGAACCTCTTGCGTCTCCTGGTAGCGTTTCAACGGGCTAATAAGATGTCGGTTCAGTGTTTGATCTCCCCCTCCGTTACTCCTGATGTCCACGACAACGGCCTGCGGCTTCTTCGCTTGCAGTTGCTTCCAGAGCTGAGCGGCGAACTTCTTCAGAGGGAGCCCCTCCTGGTTCTTGCATTGAACATACTGGATGTAGAGCACCCGATCGGAGTCCAGAAACCGGTAAGAGTAGTTCTCCTGCGCGGCCGCGGTAGACGGGGTGGACTTGCGTTCGATACTCTTCCACGCGATCTCCTGGTACGAAGAAAGCGCCATCGGCGCGACCTGATGAACTTTCCGAGTACCGTCGGGAGTCATCAAGTCGAGTGAGACCGGACCGTCGGAGGGTGCTGCTCCGAGCGCGGCCAGCATCTCGACCATCGTCAGCCTCGACGGTCCGAAGTGAAGCGCACTCATCTCGTTGTCACCGGAGATGTAGCGCGCGACTTGCTCGAGGGCGTCCTCAGCGGGCAGGTCTCCAAACTTCAACACCTTTGCACCCAGCAGATCCGCGTGCTCAGGAGCCGCCATCAAGATAAAGAGGCCATCTTCGAAGCGGCCGAGTACCACGGGCAGTAGTCGGAATCCCGTTCCCGCCTGTCCGAGATTGAGCTGCGTGTGGCCGTCACCGATACGGGCGAGAATCCTGGCCAGCTCCAGCGCCATCTCGGCATCGGTCAGTGAATCCACCCGCGAAAGAAGTTGATTCATTTCTGCCGAGAACTCCTCCGCGGGGAGCTGATGGAACAGATTGGCATGGCGTTGTGGGAGGGTGGAAGTCAGCAACTGGATATCTTCGCTCCGACTGTCCGAGGCGGTTCGAGAGACCGAGCAGCCCCAGAAGAGCAGGACGATCAGGAGGAGCGCATTTCGATTGAATTCCATAGAATTTCCTATGTTTCTGTTATTATGCCGCTATAATTACTGTATTGTACGCAATATCAGGTAAGTTTTCAATATGGAGTAGGGGTGTCATGGACTCGATCGACTATCGACTACTGGATGTGCTCCAGACGGACGGCAAGACGTCGTATTCCACGCTGGGCCAGGCGGTAGGACTGTCCATCTCGGCGGTGAACGAACGCTTGAAGAAGCTGCAGTCGGCAGGTGTGCTGCGGGGGTATGCGGCGCTCGTGGACCCCGAGACAATCGGTCTCGGGGTTTGCGGCTTCGTTCAAATTCTCATCACGGATCCGGCCAGGGAGGAGGGACTGCTGAGGACTATCGAGGATTTCCCCGAAGTACAGGAATGCCACTGCATCACCGGAGATTTCTCGTACCTCCTCAAGGTGCGGGCCACGAGTCCCAGGGCGTTCGAGGATTTTCTCCGAGGCAAGATCAAGACGATCGCCGGCGTCGTACGTACTCACTCCCTGATCGTCCTGACGACCTACAAGGAGACACCCGCGCTACCTCTGCCCTCTGCCGCCGGAGAGTGACTCCGAGCCGAGTTGACAAGAAGTGGGGTGGTACGCGATCGTCCGCGCCCGGCTTCTTAGGAGTCGCGCCGGCATCCCGGACGCCAGCTTCCACTGACGGATACCCTCACGGTGATGAACACGCGCCTGTAGCTCAGCTGGATAGAGCATCGGCCTTCGAAGCGTTAGATAGCCCCACCGTGAATTGGCGGAATACCGCGAAGTTGCGGTGGGGCTTTTGTTTGTGGGCTCAGTCGTTAGCACGAGTAAAACGAGTAGCGCGGTCAATGGGCTGCCGTAGGGTCCCTGTTCAGGTCCCTACTCATCTTTGCCTCGTAACGATCCTCTTGGACGACGCAAGGAATCTGTAGCTGGTCAGGAACCCGACTTCTTGGCGGCCTTGGTCTCGAAATACGCAAACACCAGATAGGCCAGGACCGAGCCAATCGCAAAGGTTCCAAGTTTCGTCTGAATCGTCTCAGAGTTGAGAGGATTCGGGTTGAAGATGACATCCACGAGGAGGCTGACGAGAGCCATGCCAGCCCCCGTCGCGAGTGCGCGAAGAACTCGAGATCCTATCAATTTCATTTGCATGTTCCTGACCCGAAAAGCGGTGAGGTGTCTAACTCGAACACGGCTCGAAAAATATGCCCTATTCACCCTCGTAGAAGAAGCATTGCCCCAGATGAATGACATCCGGGTTCATTTCGTCCTCCGGGTTCAGCCAGCAGGGCTTGCTGGTTGGCCGTCACATTCCGGCTGGCTGATGCTCGAAACACTCGGTAGGCCACTCGCAAGTGACCCCTACGTCTAAGAGTGAGGCCACGGGGGCGCTTAACCCCCGCGGCGACTTCATTCTGCGACGAATACCGAAACCTCCTCGGAGGCGTGCTGCATCTCCATGTCCATCGACTGCTCTTCCTGAATAAACAACTCGATTCGCTCGGAGTCGATCATGTTGTACCGAACCAGGCAGGGCTCATCGTCGTAGGTGCTGGTGATATCGGCAAGAACAACGGGGAAGCTACGATCCATGCGCCGGGAGAACTCGACCATTTCGGGATCGCTTCCCAGTTGCTCGGAGAATATTTCAACGAATCGTCCGGAAGAAGTGCGGCCCTGACCCTGCTCGATCGCAATCCAACCCGCTACTTCCATCGCGTGACCAAAGTCGCCATTCTCTTCTTCTTGCAACACCAGGCTGAAGCCTGCCGATGAACTGTTCGCGACACGAGTTACCACGGCATCCCAACCGAACATCGTCTGGACCGAGGCGAACACCGCCGGCGGTCCCACCATCGATGTCAGTGACACCTCGGACCACGATCCTGCCCCTAACGCTCCGTCAGTCTCCAGGGTTCCAGCCTCGACGGTCAGTCCGGCGATTTCGTGAACACCCGACTCCGCGACCATGTAGAACATTTGCTCGGCGTCGTTGCAGCACGGTAGGTACTTCCAGCGTTGGAATCGGACCTGGAAAGCATCCTCGGTGACGTTCTGCAAGCGGATCACTCCCATCTGCCCGCTGAGGTTTGACATCGGTTTCACGATAACAACCGGATCTACGTAGTTGCGAGACAACGGTACGGTTGCCCAACGACCATCTGGAACGCCGTCGACGACGCCCCACTCCATGGCGGCGGATTCGTCGGGTGCCAGTGACCGAAGCGAGGTCGTATCCCAACCTGCGACCGACATTTCCTGTGCCAAGAGTTGATCGCCGAGAGCGAGCACCGCGAGGGTCTCCGTGGTGTGAGCGACTTCCGAGTCCTTAGATCGCTCTTCCTGCAGCCGGAGGCTCCAACTCATGACGGGGCTCAATTTGTGGTCTACGACGGGTCGTTGGATCAGATACGGAGTAGGTCCACTGTTGGCCATCACCCTTCCCGACTCGGAAGCACTGTAGATCGCCAGGTAGCCGACCTCGGATTCGGTTAGCGTCGCGATCGACGACTCCTCGGGGAACATCCCGACTTCGAACCCGTCACCGGACAGATTTCTCGATCGTATCGCGATGGGCGTGCCATCCTCGGCCTGCCCCGTCAAGAACAACACCGGCGTACCGGGAAACGACGCGTCGAACAGATGGGTCCTGAATCGAGGATACCCGGCTGTCAATTCAACGGTCCCCCACTCCCAGATGCTGCCGTCGTCCATCGTGTACCGACCACGCTCCATCACCGCATACGAAGCACTCTCGTCGACCTCTCGATACCCATCCAGATAATCCCACTCGCGGAAACGGAGGTCGAAACTGTCTCCGTCCTCGCGGTTAACCACGATCTGGGCAACACCGGGCTCAACGTCGTTGGAAGTGGGAGGCCCGACAATAACAACGGGGTCCTGATAGACGGCCGGCAACGCGACCTCGGACCATGAGTCGTTAAACGCGCCCGTGCTGCCGTAGCGCAATCCGCCTGAACGCGTTGCGTCCTGCGGGAACGCGTCACACAGGTCATCGACGTTGTCACCATCGGTATCGAGCTCGGAGTCGACGATCGTGTCGCAGTCGTTATCCAAACCGTCGCACAGTTCGGTCGCACCCGGATACACAGCGACGTTGGCATCGTCGCAATCTCCGTCAACCGCGCTGTAACCCGCGGGAGGAGTCGGATCGCAGGTATCGCTCGTCTCGCTCGAGATCCCGAAGCCGTCGCCATCGGCGTCGGCAAACCACGTAGCGAGAACTTTCACTCCATCCAGCACCTGCAGGCATCCAAGGTCGTCGGGGTATGTGCTGGGGTCGACCACGAGGCCTATGCCGTGATTCATGTTCCCCAGCAAAATCTCCATCACCCCGCGCTCCTGGACGCTCAACCCGTCGAACGACCAATCAGAGGAGAGCAGTCCGGTCCAGGTGGACTCGGCTGTTGCGATCAGATCGTTCACAACGGTTTGTTCCGGGTCGAGACAGGGAGACTCACGCTGGAGCAATGACAAAGCGCCTACCACGTCGTCCACCTCAATAAGGCAGCTTCGACAGATATCATCGTTGCGTTGCAGCCCCTCAAGTTCCGGCGCTTTACTGACGGCGAGATTCAACATCATGCTCGTCATCTCGCGAAGCATTGGCTGCGTGTCTGATGCCGACTGGTTGTTGTAGATCGCCTCGACACGCGGGATCGCGTCCGCTGCGAGGTCGCCATTCGAATTGAAGAGTCCAGCGTAGATCGGCGAGTCGGCGAGGGCCAACTCCAGAATGCTACGGAACTCCGAGCTGTCGTAATGATTGCTCCAGTTACGCCAGAATCCGGACGAACCGGGGTGGATTCGCATCTCGTTGGTAAACAGACACGTAACAACTTCACCGGGAGCGAGCGCGATCTGACCAGCGGAACCGGTCGAACCGTCGGGATAGGTGCAAGTACTGCTGACAACCCAGCCCGGCGGCGTCCGCTCGGACACCGAGTAGTTCTCTCCGGCTCGCAGGTACGCGCTTTCGTTGACCTCTTGATGCTTGAGCCAGAACTCCGAGTCATAGCTTGGGTCGAACGCGAACGGATGGTCCCGTGGGTCGAAGCCGACGCCGGTCGATTCGTTGACGACGAACTTCTCAACGAGAATCTGCCCTCGTTTGATATTGACGAACCGGCAACTCACCTCGGCGCCGGCAACCAGGTCGAGATCGATCGATCGACTTGAGGTGCTGGCCTGACCGGTCGCTGCACCCGATGCTGTCATGCATTCCACTGAATCCAGGTCCCAGGCCGGTCCCGCATCGAACTCGGTGACTGTGTAGTTTCCATGGACGAGGTTCCAGGCGTGATTGTTGGCACGACTTGAATCGTCATCGTCGTCGACCTTCGCGCTGACGAAAACCGGCGCTCCGAGATAATCGCTTCCGATGACCGTGAACTCGAAGTCCTGCGAGTCGTTCGGCACCGCATCCTTGACGATCGTCACGGTCGCGGCCTTTATGTAGATCAGCGCGCATTTGATCTCCTCACCGGCGGCAAGCCCGATGTCTGCGATCGCACTCCCGTCGTCACAACTGGCATCGGTGAGCGTCCAGAGCGCCGCCGGAGAGTCCGGATTGAGCGCGTAGCTTCCGGAGCGGATCAGGCCGCTGTCGTGGGCGTCATCCGAATCGGTCATGCTGGCCAACTGAGATACAGCATCGGGCCCGCCACTCAATTGGAAACCAAACGTTTGCGGATCGCCACCAGGATCGGTCACCACGTCGACCAGGATCCGTCCACGCTTTGTGTTGACGAATGTACAAGTCACCGTTTCGCCGGGCTGAAGCTCGACGCCACTGACGGCACTACCGTCGTCACAACTCGCGCTCGTCAGATCCCAATCGTCGCCTGGATCTTGCTGGCTGATCGCAAACGTTCCGGAGCGGACCACGCCGCTGTCGTGGGGCGTCGCCCCGTCGCTCAGCCCAAACTCCTGTCCGATTGCATCCGCGCCACCTGTCAGATTGAACTGGAAGATCTGCGGGTCGCCCGTCGGCAACGTGACCTGGTCGACGATTATCTTGCCGCGCTTCGTGTTGACAAAAGTGCAAGTGACCGTCGCGCCGGGACTCAATACGATCGAGTCTGGCGCCTGCCCACCATCGCAGGTAGCGTTGGTCAGGTCCCACTCGCTGCCGGGGTCGGTCTGCTGCGCGACGTAGCCACCGCTACGCACGAATCCACTGTCATGGGGATCCGAGCTATCAGTCAGCCCGAAACTCTGTTCGAGCGAGTCCGGCCCGCCGGACAGGCCAAACGCAAAGACCTGCGGGTCTGCGGCCGGCACCGTCACCTGATCGACCAGGATCCGACCGCGTTTAATATTGACGAAGGTGCAGGTCACGACTTCACCGGGATCGAGGGCGATCGCGCTGACGGAGCTTCCGTCAGCGCAGGTGGCGCTCTGTAGATCCCATGCCGCGCCAGGGTCGGCCTGAGAGATGGCGTACACCCCGGGCTGCTGCAATCCACTGTCGTGGGGCGTCGCACTATCGGTCAAATTGGGGTGTTGGTCGATAGCGTCCGGGCCTCCGCTCAGATCGAAGGCAAAGGCCTGCGGATCACCACTGGGATCGGTTACCTGGTCGATGACAATGCGACCTCGCTTGGTGTTGACGAAGGTACAGATAACCGTCTCACCGGGTGCGAGATCGATGGCATCGACAGAACTGCCGTCGTCACACGCTGCACTGGTCAGATCCCATCCGCCGCCGGGGTCAGTCTGAGCTGCGTTGTAGGATCCATTTCGGACAAAGCCGCTGTCATGAGGGGTTGCCGAATCAGTCAACGAAAACGACTGATTCGTAGAATCGGGACCGCCGGTCAAGTCGAAGCCGAAGGGTTGAGGGTCGTCGGCCGGGATCGTTACCTGATCGATCAGCACGCGACCACGTTTGGTATTGACGAACGTGCAGGTGACCGTCTCGCCGGGGGCGACATTGACGTCGTCTACGGCGCTGCCGTCGTCGCAACTAGCGCTGGTCAGATCCCACTCCGCACCGGGATCGGTCTGAGTCGCGACATAGCTGCCCGAACGCACGAGTCCGCTGTCATGAAGCGCCGCAGCGTCGTTCAACGCAAACGACTGGTTCAGGCTGGTCGGACCGCCGGCGAGACTGAAACTGAACGATTGGGGATCGGCGGAAGGCACGGTCACCTGGTCGATCAGGATCCTGCCGCGCCGAGTATTGACGAATGTGCAGAGAACGGTTTCTCCGGGATCGAGGATCACGTTATCGACGGAGCTCCCGTCATCGCAACTTGCGCTGGTCAAATCCCATTCAGGACCGGCGGACTGCTGGGTCACGACGTATCCACCCGGGCGGATCGTGCCGCTGTCGTTGGCGGGCGCATTGTCGGTCAGGCCGAATGACTGCGACAGATCGTCCGGCCCACCGGCGAGTTGGAAATTGAAGAGCTGCGGATCGCCATCAGGGTCCGTGATCTGCTGAACGAGGATTCGGCCACGCTGGGTATTGGTAAAGGTGCAGTCGACGTTGTCCCCCGCCTCTGCGTCGATCAATACCTCGCCGGTTAGAACGCCATCGCCGTCAGTCGCGGCAACTGCGGGCCCACTACAGCTCACATCGGTCAGATCCCAGCCAGGCTCGGCGAGCTCGCCGACCACAATTGTCTCGTCGAAGCGGCCCTCAAGCAGGATGCTGCTGGCCAACTCGTTGCTGTCGTCGCCGTCGTCGTCGAGGTCAAATCCGGTCACTCCGAGTTCGGCGGAAGCGGTGAAACTGAAGTCCTGTTCGTGATTGGGTACCGCATCCTTACGGACGGACACCGTGGCGCAGTTGGTTACACTGACGTCCATCGGCCGGATGAAGTCCTTCATCGAAGAAGTAAACGAAGTCGAAGAGCGGCTCTTGACGTAGGCCGTGCCGAATGAGATGCACTCCTCGCGATCGAAAACGCCGGCCTGGGTGAGGTTGATGGTCGCCTCGCCGAACGTGCTCTCCGCCAACTGGGCGCCCTCGATGGGATCCGTTACCTCGGCGCTATTGACGGAACCGCTTGCGATCCCCGCGAGCTCCATGACCGGCCCCCAGCAGGGGGCCAAATTTGCGGCCTCGCACGGACCGACATCAGTCCAGAGGGAGAGACCCAGCTCGACCTGGTTACCACCACCGGAGAACGCAAAAGTGATCAACATGTCGCCCGCGAGACGGACCGGCGTGACGCCGTTTTCGCTGACCTGATCGCCCTGGTTGAATTCGAAGTCCATGTTGGCCGATCCCAGCGTATTGGATCGGATCCAGGCCATGTGAATGAAGTCCTCGAACTCGCCGTTCACTTCAACGGGTTCATGGGCAACATAAAATCGAAGCAGATTGCTCTTGTTGTTGGGGATCGACCCGAACGTGATGCCGGGAGCCAGGTAATCTTCCTTTCCCGCCAGCGAATCGTCCGTTTGACCGGTGGGGAGATCCACGCCGATCTTCAGGTCCGGAGATCCGGCAAGACTTTCCCAGTCCAGCCCACCTTCCGCGAATAGATCCCCGTCTTCAATCTGGAATGAGGTTCCAGGTAACGCCAGAACTGCCGTCGCCAGTAGTGAGAGGGAAACCCATCCGAATCCGATTCTTGTTCGCTTCATCGTACGCCCACCGTTCGATTACAAGTTTGGTCGTTGCCTACCGAGCAACGACAATTTGATCTCCTTCACCGGTACGAAGCAGGCGATTCAGGGCAATAGTAAAACCTGTAAGTTGGGCGATTCCGCCGGAAAGGGTGGACTTATCCAGGCAAAAAGACTCCGCTATGAGCGAGAACCGCCCGAGCGGGTAGGCGGAACAAGAGCCCTTTTTCGAAACTCACGGAGTAGGACGCGTGTTCAGAATCCGATAATATGCCCTTACGTTAACTGAATCGCCCCGGGTTTCCTGGACACTTCCCCGCGTTTCAATAGCGCATCGGACGAGTGATGAGCGGGAAAGGAACCGGATCAGCACGCAAACCTGGTTCCACATATGTCGCGCCGGCATCGACGACGCCAGGTTCCACACGCTGCGTCACACGACGGTCGCCTGGATTAGTCCAGAGCGGCGTGGCGCTGGAGAAGATCCGGCGAGGCCCTAGGCCACGCCTCGATGCAGACCACACGATATCCCCACTTGAAGCCAGAGCACCTGACGGAGAGCCTCACGGCGGTGAACACGCGCCTGTAGCTCAGTTGGATAGAGCATCGGCCTTCAAAGCGTTAGATAGCCCCATCGCGATTTGGCGAAATACCGCGAAGTTACGGTGGGGCTTTTGTGTTTTTGGGATTCAGGGAAGTGCGAGTAACGCGAGGAAGACGGTCAATGGGGTGGGGGAGAGTGGGTTTTCAGTAGGAACTCGGCGGGGTCGATCGAGCGTCCAATTCAGGCTCTTTGCGAAGTCAAGGGTTCAACAATACGTCCTTACGTTAACGCCACGACTTCGTCAGAAGGCTGAAAACGGCCCGCGGCGGCCGGAGGAAAAATGGGGAATTGCGGTAAACAAATGACCCATTTTCCCGGGGGTTGAATTCTCCTTTGCATCGCGAGTAGGCTTCTACCGATGAAACGGTATTCGAACCAGAGGGGTGCTCATGAATCGTACGTGGACCTTGTTACTAGTGATCACGTTCGCTGTGTTTGCGTTGGTGTCTTGTTCGGCGCCTGAATCCGATAACGGATACGCGGACACAACGCCTGCAGAGGAAACGAACCCGGACCCGACGGTTGTGGACGCGGGTCACTACAAAATCGAGTTCGAAAACGATCGAGTGCGACTGGTTCGAATCAGCTACGGTCCGGGCGAAGAGTCGGTCATGCACTATCACCCGGATAGCGTGGCGGTGTTCCTGACCGACAGTCTCGTCGAGATGGGACTACCCGACGGATCGTCCGAAGAATTGGCCCAGCAGACCGGCCAACATATGTTCTCCCCGGCGGGACAACATCTCCCTCGGAACATCGGAGACAGTCCGATGGAACTGATGTTGGTCGAACTGAAATCAGGCAGTGCAACTGCGACTGCTGAGATGGGTCCAGACCCGACGGTCGTGGACTCGGATCACTACACGCTGGAGTTCGAGAACGAATCGGTGCGAGTAATTCGAATCGCTTACGGGCCGGGAGAAGAGTCGGTCATGCATTACCACCCGGACAATGTGGCGGTGTTCCTGACCGACATCCACTCGGAGATGGGGGCAGCCGACGGATCTTCCGAAGAAATGCAAAGCCATGCCGGTCAACATGGGTTCGCGGCTGCGGATCAGCATCTACCCAAGAACATCGGCGATGAGCCGTTTGAACTGGTGCTTGTCGAGCTTAAGTGAGACGTGTCCGGACTATTGCTTTCCTGATACTGACCACTTCGTTACGCCAGACTTGAATCGCTCCGGGTTTCCTGGACACTTTCCAGAGTTACGATGAATTGTTATTGGTGTGGCGATCGGTTCTTGGCGACGCCCAGATTCTGGCCACGCCCCGATCTACCGACTTGAAGCCCGAGCACCTGACGGATACCCTCACGGCGATGAACACGCGCCTGTAGCTCAGCTGGATAGAGCATCGGCCTTCAGAGCAAGGCATTACCCCATCGTGATTTGACAGAAGAACGCGAAATTACGAGGGCGCTCATCGACTGCTCGATTTGCAGCCAACGGTTTGGAGGCTGTCAGTGCCTTCGAACGGACTTCCGCCCAGCAGAACTCCCCAGAGCGTAGCTTCCGTCTCGCCACACAGGATTCCAGTGTCCTGCGTGTTGAAGTGCAACATGAGGTCCATGTTGCCGTCGAGGTTCATGTCCTTCAGGTGCTCGCTGAAAGTGAACGGGTCGGTCAGGTCGTGTCTACAGGCGCCCTCGTCAGGTCCAAAGCGCAACGTGGCAACATCCATGTCGGACACGTTGAACTCGTCGCTGCCGAGCAGTGCAACAGGTATGACACCTCGACTCCCAGGGTTGATGCTGCGGGGGCGGATGTCGATAGCGACGTACCGGACAAGCGAATAGGCCACGGTGGCGAAGTCTGAGGTTTCGACACCCTTCGAGTATCCGCTAACGAACACCGTCGAACCGTCCGGGCTCACTGCGATTGAGCGAGCGAGGTCCCGGTCTGAAGCCGGTCCGTCATACCGCGCGCTCCAGACCTGCTCACCCGTCTCGGCATCGTAGGCGAGGGTGGCGTAGTCCAGGCCGCCTTCGGTCCCCGTTGAGGAGCCGTGAACGATCACCGTCGACCCATCCGGGCTCAGTGCGAGCGATGTAGCGAAGTCCGCGTCCAAACCCGGTCCGTCATACCGCGCTCTCCAGACCTGCTCACCCGTGGCGGCGTCATAGCGAAGGGTGACGTAGTCGTACCGCTCATTGAGGTCCTCTGCCGACTCTCCAGTGACGAATACCGCCGAGCCGTCCGGGCTGACCGCGATTGAGCGGGCGCGGTCAATGCTCGATGAGGATCCGCCATAGTGTGCGATCCAGGATTGCTCGCCGGTCTCACCGTCGTAGGCGAGGGTGGTGTAGTCCCAGCCTTCTTCTTCGGTGTTAACCGAAAATCCGCTGACGAACACCGTGGATCCGTCCGAACTCACCGCGAGTGATGAGCCGAGGTCGGTGTATGAAGGTGGCCCGTCATACCTCGCACTCCATGTCTGCTCGCCCGTGGCAGCGTCGAAGGCGAGGGTGATGTAGTCGTTGCGTTGGGGGAAGCGAAAGGAGCTCCCGCTAACGAACACCGTCGACCCGTCCGGGCTCACGTCGAGAGAGGCAGCGGGCGTGAATCCTCCTAGTGAGGTGCCTGGTCCGTTATGGCGCACGCTCCAGACCTGCTCACCCGTCGCGGCATCATAGGCTACGGTGGCGTAGTCCCAGGGGTTGATGAGAAAGCCACCCGACCTACCGGTTACGAACACCGTCGAGCCGTCCGGGCTCACCGCGAGTGATTCGGCGGCATCGGTGCGTGAATGCGGTCCGTCATACCGCGCGCTCCAAACCTGCTCACCCGTCGCAGCGTCGTATGCGAGAGTGGCGTAGTCCGGACCGGTTCCGAGGCCCCGCGAGTATCCGGTGACGAACACCGTCGAGCCGTCGGGACTCACGGCGATCGATTCGGCGGCGTCCACACGCGAGGCGGGTCCGTCATACCGGACGCTCCAGATCTGCTCGCCCGTCCCAGCGTGGTAAGCGAGGGTGGCGTAGTCGGCCGCGTCCCCGAGGCCCACTTGTCCGGTGGCGAACACCGTCGACCCGTCCGGGCTCACCGCAAGTGATCCGCTGATCCAGCGAATCACTCCCGTCGTCACACTACTATTATCCCGAGCTTCCCATAGGACCTGCACGGGCCCCGCCAGTTCGTGGGTCCCAACGTCTGCCTCATCGGCCTGGGCGGGCAGCGGATTCATGAAAACCATTCCGAGTAGAACCGGAAACAGGAACACGTTGCCCGTGGACATAGGTCTACTCCTCTAACGGCCTCTCTAGTGTCGGTCGACGGATGGAATGGATCGACAAGTTGACGGGCGTGATTCGCTTCAGTCGTGCCACGCGAACCCCCTGGGGCAGTTGCTCTTCTTATAACCAAAATGACCGGGAATGAGGTGCGGAGAAGAGGACAACTTTAGTCCCATTTGACTATTAGCTTCTGGAATGCCACTCGGATGTGGGCAATTCCGGACGCAAGCTCTGCAGTCATCGCTCGCAATTGCTCAAACAGGCCCCCGTCGGAGACGGGTATCTCCTTGCTGTTACGGGCCGCCGCAGATTGATCGAGTTGGGAGATCCCGGCAGTCGAGGCTGCGAGCACCGTATGCGATGTCACTTGAAGCCAAAGCACCTGACGGATACCCTCACGGCTGCAACTAGGCGCCTGTAGCTCAGCTGGATAGAGCATCGGCCTTCTAAGCCGAGGGTCCCAGGTTCGAGTCCTGGCAGGCGTACCAAATTCTGCGGCGCAGGAGAGCCCGCGTTCCATGCCAACGACGAACAAGATCAAGGTCGTCTACATCCTGGGTTCCGGTCGCAGCGGCACCACGGTGCTCAACCGGATCCTGGGTCAGATCGACGGCTTCTTCTCCATCGGCGAGATCCGTCAGGTCTGGGATCGTCACATCATCGAGAACCGACTCTGCGGTTGTGACGCAAAATTCCGCGACTGCCCGTTCTGGACCAAAGTCTTCAACCGAGCCTTCGGTGGTTTCGACACGGTCGATGCGGCCAAGATGATCCGCGAGCACGACGCCCATGTGCGTACCCGTCACATCCCGTCGCTCTACCTACCCAACAACGACAGAAAGAAACGGGAACGGCTGGGCTACTACCTGGAGAACACCGAGAAGCTGTACCACGCAGTGGCGGCGGAGACCGGCTCCAAAGTCCTCGTCGATTCCTCCAAGCTACCGACCTATCTCCACACCCTCAGCCTGATCCCGTCCATCGATCTGCATATCGTGCATCTGATTCGCGATCCACGGGCCGTCGCCTACTCGTGGCAGAAGGCCAACAAGTTGCAGCCCGACGGCGGCTCCGACAAGGAGACGATGAGGAGACTCAGCCCGGCGAGGACCTCGGCACTGTGGGTCACCTGGAACCTGGCCGGGGACATGCTGTGGCGGAAGGGGAGTGCGCCCTACCTGCGGATGCGCTACGAGCAGTTCATGGAACAGCCGCGGACCCACACGGAAGCGCTGCTGAAGTTCCTCGATGAAGACCGATCCCTCTCCGCGTTCACGTCGGAGCGGGAGATCTGCATGACGCCGGATCACACCGTGGCAGGAAACCCCAACCGCTTCATGACGGGCAACGTGGAGCTACGACCCGACGACGCCTGGCGACCCCGCATCAAGAAGTGGCACAAGTGGACCGTCACCGGTCTCACCTGGCCGCTCCTGAAGCGGTACGGGATCCTCTAGGGGCAGGAGACCCCGGAGGCCACGATCTCGGCATCACGACTCTGGATCAGGCCGGCATCGAAGGTGTCGTACGTCAGGTCGATGACGCCGATCACTCCGCGGACCAGATACCAGTAGGCCTCACCGGAGCCGGGCACCGGCCCGTCGGGCCAGGTCATGCCGGCCGTGTCGTTGACCACACACTGGTCGGTGGCGACGGCGAAGTCGCCGGCCGACCCCTGCAGCGTCGACAACGTTCCCTGAATCAGATCGAAGCCGATGGCGCCGGGGATACCGGTCCAGTTCCAGTCGGTGCCGTCACCGGTCAAGACCAGCCCCTCGCATTCGTCGGGGACGGTGTTGGCGTTGACATCGAAACTGGTCATGTTGATCAGGTCGCAGCTGTCGGCCAGTCCGTTGGCGTTACAGTCGTCCTCGCACTCGTCGGGACGACCGGTCATGTTGCAGTCCTGGCTGGTCATGTCGACCAGGTCGCAGTCGTCGGGGATCGTGTTTCCGTTGCAATCGGATCGCGAGAGACAGGCGGCCTCGATGGTGTCGATAATCCCCCCGGCCAGATCGAGATCGGGATCCACCGTCGAGAAGGTCTGACCGTCGGTGGCGTCGGCGATCACATCCATGATCGAGAGCAGACTGGCGGACGAACCGGTACCGGCCACCGGTGAGACGATGACATCGTTCGCGCGGGCCTGACCGATGGCGTGATTGATGGCATCGCGATCGCTGCCGGGATCGGTCACCGGGTTACCACAGCGGGGACCCTCGTCGCTGATCGGAACGATCAGGCGCACCGAGTCCGCCTGCCACGGCTTGAGACCGGCCACGATGGAGGTGGCAAGACCCCAGTCCTCGTTTTCGTTGACGCCACAGGGGTCGCCCAGGATCTCCTGACCCACAGGAGGCGTCCCCGGCACGGCGGTGCCGTAAAGGTTCCCGACGAAATCCGTGAGACATCCGTACGCCGTTTCCAGGATCCCCAAGATCTCTACGTCGACAGTTACCAGATTGGCCTGGAGTTCCGCGACCACGTTTGACAACTCGGCACAGAGCGCGTTTCCCTCGTCATTCATGGAAGCCGAGGAGTCTACGATGAACACGACCTCGACGGTCCCGCAGACCGGACAGTCATCCGGGATGTTGTCATTGTTGCAGTCCGGGATGCTGCCGGACGACAGGTCGCACTCGTCGGGCACGATGTTGTCGTTGCAGTCGACACTGGTGAGCTGCTCGATGTCGTAGTGGTCGGGCACATTGTTGTTGTTGCAGTCCGGTTCGCAGCTATCCGGGATCCAGTCTGCATCCACGTCGGCGGCGCCACCGGCGACTTCGCAGGAGTCCAACGTCCCGTTCATGGTGCAATCATCCGTTAGACCCAGACTTATCTCACAGCTGTCCTTGAGACCGTTGGCGTTGCAGTCGGTGAACGCCTCGCACTGATCGGGAACGCCTCCTCCATCGCAGTCGATGTCGGCGCGATGGATGGCGCCGATGGCGTCCAGGTCGAAACCGGAACTGGTGCCGGATGAGCCGGTCCCGACACCGTCAATCCGGATAAACCGAACGGCGTTGAGGCCCGTGGCGAAGATGTCGTAGGAGCGCCCGAAGTTGTTGTTGGCATGTACCTCGTCGCCGGGGATGTTGACCATCGGTCCTTCGGTCGAATGGACGCTAATGAACGTGACACCATCGGCGCTGACGAGGACATCTTCGATATCGTTGAACTCGACGCTGCTTGTGCTCACCTCGTAGATATTGAAGTCCCCGCCGGGACCGTCGGTGACAAAGCCACAATCGAATTCAAACGTGACGATCTGGCCACCGATGCCGAAGTAGGTGTCGTCGGGGGCGCCCAGGAAGTCCGAATCGACGGTGGTCGTTCCGTTATCCAGAAGAAGACGTGGGAATGGGCAGCCACCCATGCCGACCACAAGATCGCACTCATCGGGGATGACGTTGCCGTCACAGTCGAGACTGGTCATGGCGACAATGTCGCAGTCGTCGGGAACACTGTTGCTGTTGCAGTCGATCTCGCACTCGTCGGGGACGATGTTCCCGTTGCAGTCCAGGCTGACGGTCACGACATCGCATTCGTCGGGGATCAGGTTGGCGTTGCAGTCCAGGCTTATTCCCTGAGCCAGGTCGTAGTCGTCGGGAGCCAGGTTCCCATTGCAGTCCAGCTCGCAGTCGTCCGCGATGCCGTTCAGGTTGAGGTCGGTGCTTGTCGCGTTGGCGATCTCGCATGCGTCCAGCGCACCGTTCGTATTGCAATCGACGATGGGTGTATAGCTGAGCATCACGGTCGCATTGGGACTTTCACAGTCATTCTGGGCGACCGTACTTGGGGCCGGCAGTCCAACCACCGCATCGCCGCCCGCGAGCGCGTCGTTGAACAGATCGCCATCGATCACGCCCATATCATTGGTCAGCAGACACTGCTGACCCGTCGTATCGAACAGAGTCAGGAGCGGGACACTGTTGATCGACAGCTCGAGGAATTCGTTGCTGGAACCCAGGTCGGACAGGGCGTCGACGGACACCGAGATGGCGCTGGAGCTGGGGAAGGCCGCGGGGGCGGTAAACGTCGGGTCGAAGCTTCCACTGACGCCAAACAACGATCCCGCAATGGTGGCGCTGGTCGACAGCAGGTCGCACTCGTCGGGGACGAGGTTTCCGTTGCAGTCGTCGCTGGTCGCGGCGGCGATGTCGCAGTCGTCGGGGGTCGTATTGGTGTTGCAGTCCTGTTCGCACACGTCGGGGACGGTGTCGCCATCGCAATCGTCGGTACCACCGAGGGTGTCGCAGGTGTCGGCGGTGCCGTTGGTATCGCAGTCGTCGACGCTGCCCAGCGTGACTTCGCAGCTCTCAGGAACGCCGTTCCCGTTGCAGTCTTGCAAGGCCTCGCAGGCATCGAGGGTTCCGCTGTTGTCGCAATCGCCCGAGGCGATGTTGACGAAGCCGACCGCATCCAGATCGAACCCGGCGGTGGCGCTCGAGGCACTTGTCCCGGTGCCGTCGACCTGCACGAATCGCGCGCCCACAAGTCCCGATCCGGCCAGGTCGTAGGATCGAGAGAATCTTCGGTCGCCGTGAATCTCATCGCCGGGGATTTCGACCGGCACGGTCTCCGTGGCTTTCAGGCTGACAAAAACAATCCCGTCGAAACTTGCGAGCAGATCCACCTTGGTGAACTCCACCGACGACTCCGACACCTCGTAAAGTGTGATGTCGGGTCCGGGGCCGTCGACGACCACGCCGCAGGTCAACTCCCACGTGACAACCTGTCCGCCGATCCCGAAGAAGGTGTCATCGGGGGGGCCGAGGAAATCCGAGTCGAGGGTGGTCGTCCCGTTGTCACGAAGCACGCTGGGGAAGGAACAACCGCCTGCGATCTCCGTCAGCTGGCAGCTGTCGGGAACGAGGTTCGCGTCGCAATCCGACGCCTGCCCGCAGCCCATCACGTCGCAGGGGCCCATGGCCACACCGCAGTCCAGATCGCACGCGTCCTCGATGCCGTTGGTGTCGCAGTCCACCGCAAGACCGACGCCGATGGGTACGAGGGCGGCGAGCAGCGTGACGAGGATCGGTCGGAGGATCTTCTTTCGCATGGTGGGTCTCCAGTCGGGCCTTCAAATAGGTACTGACCCATTCGCTGGACAACGTAACGGGGGAAATTTAGCCCCTCCGTACGTTCAGTTTTCCCGCGCAACGCTCCATCAGATCCGCCAGGAACGGTTCGACCTGGGCCCTCGGCACCTCGAAGGAGAGTCGGATCGACTCGCCGTACTCGGATCGGGACGGGCTCAGGCCGTGGGCTTGCACCACCGACTGGACCGCGCCCTCCCGGTCATAGGGAAACTCGATGACGATCGTCTCCCGCTCGATCAGCGGCTCCGACGGGCAGAGATCCAACGCCTCCCGGGCCGCCTGACCGTAGGCCCGCATCAGGCCACCGACACCCAGCTTGGTGCCACCGAAGATCCGGGTGACCACCACACAGGTTCGATCGAAACCATGTCCATCGATCTGTTGCAGGATCGGACGACCGGCGGAGCCTGACGGTTCGCCATCGTCGCCGTAACGGAACGCGTCGCCATCCCGCCAGGCCCAGCAGTGATGGTTGGCCGTGGGGAATTCCGCCCGCAGGGGGGCGATCTGTGGCTCTCGATCGTCGTCGCAGCAGAACGAAGAGACCGAGGCGATGAAGCGGGAACCCCGAATCTTCTCAATCTCCAGGCGAAACGGGCCTATGGGAATGCAGCGGGTCTCGGCCATCGAGGCATCCTAGTACATGGCCGAAAACGCTAGACAGGGTCGTCTCGGCCGGGATACAAGAAACGTGACAAGTCAATCTGTGGGTCCAGGACCCGGAGGGGAACTCATGTTCAAGGAATTCAGAGAGTTTGCGGTGAAGGGCAACGTCGTCGACATGGCGGTGGGCATCATCATCGGTGGAGCCTTCGGGACCATCGTCAAGAGTCTGGTCTCGGACGTCATCATGCCGCCGGTCGGCAAGCTGATGGGCGGGGTCGACTTTGCCAACCTGTTCTATGTTCTCGGTGACGGGGCTTACGAGTCCCTGGACGCCGCCAAGGAGGCCGGTGCCGCCACGATCAACTACGGCGTCTTCATCAACAACATCATCAGCTTCATCATTGTCGCCTTCGCCGTCTTCATGATGGTCCGATCCATCAACAAGATGAAGAAGGAAGAAGAGGCCAAGCCGGCAGAGCCGCCGAAGCCGTCCAACGAAGAACTCCTGCTGACCGAGATCCGCGACTCGCTGAAGAGAGGCTAGCTGGCAGGGGCTGGAACCGGGCGATATACTCGGCCGGTTCCGTGAATTCGGGACCACCATAGATGGTGGGTGTAGCTCAGTTGGTAGAGCTCCAGATTGTGGATCTGGCTGTCGTGGGTTCGAGCCCCATCACTCACCCCATTTTGTGATCGTCGGTGTATGCGCCTGTAGCTCAGTTGGATAGAGCATCTGGCTTCGAACCAGAGGGTCGGGAGTTCGAGTCTCTCCGGGCGTACCACTGATCGGATGATCGGGTCAATCGGGCTCTTCGTCCGGCTCGATGTAGTGACTCACGGCAACGGTCAGTAGCCCTGCTTTCTCGTCCAACTTCAGATCGATCTGGCACTCCTCGAGATGCCATCGCCGTAGGTAGGCCTGCCCGTCCAGCCGCCATGGACTCAGCGGCTTCAGCTCGTCGGGAATCGTCGTCCGACGCAAGAGATCTTCCATGTCGGACTTGAATGCACTGAAGCCGCGACTGTAGCCGGCGCAGATCAGGAGGGGGTCCTCGGCCCTCTCTTCACAGTGGACCGCGCGGACATTCAGCGTCTCCAGGACCAGCTCGACCAGGTCCCGAGTGTCGCTTTCGCAGGACAGTCCGGCGATCTGTGCGGCGGCTGGGTGGCAGACGAACACGAGGGCCAAACCCAGCGCCATGACGGTCGATCGATTCATGGGTTAACCCTACCGCATGTGCTACATTTCCGCCTGCGAAGACGCTGTACGGGCCGCTAGCTCAATTGGCAGAGCAGCAGACTCTTAATCTGCGGGTTGGAGGTTCGATTCCTCCGCGGCTCACCACATCGATCACGCTTAAATCATCCATCGCGCAGGCGGACCCGAGTAACAAGTGGTAGGTCGTCGCCGCTCGGATTCCTTGACTCCCCATCAGGAGAATTTCCACGTCTGCAACGGTGGTTGACAGCCATACCAGGGACCTCGCTCTCCGGCTCGTTTCGGCAGGTGGGATTCTTTTTGCAAGCTTTGCAGTCTCAAATCCGTGAGGGCGAAGCTGAACGGCTGCGCCAATCGACCACATCCTCATGGCAAGGCGATTGACGCTGACCGCCAAAAGATACTATTCTTACAGTAACACCTGTCGCCAAATTACATTACTAGTGAGGAGTCAATCCTTATGAGCTATTTCCGAGCATATTCAGTTCGGTTGGTTGCACTTCTGATTCTATTTGCGCCATTCGTCTTGATCGCATCTCCAGGAGAGCCACCAGATACGTGCCCCGAGTGCAGCAAGAGCAAACAAAGCGAAGTCACATGTTGCCAAACATACTGTGCAACTAATTCTGAATGCGACGGGTGCTGTGCCGGTCAAAAGAAGACGACCCGTAGGAAGACTCCTTGGTGGGCTAGGAGTTGGGCGGCCACGACAATCCAAAGAAATTACGACCAGTGCAAGTTAGATTGCGGAAAAGACGTTCCGAATTGAGGATGCGAAAATGAAAAACCTATTTATCGTGATTGCGGCAATCTTAGTATTTGTGCCTGTCACAAGCGCACAGGTGTGGACTAAAGATCACACAGGAATTCAACACTCAACTGGCGAAGCAATCGCGAAGTTCACTTTCATCCGAACGGATCCCGCGCTGCCGTTTACATACCGACAGTTATTGGAAATTGATGGTACCCGTCTGGTCATCCGCGCGACGCAGTCGGACGAAGCTGGCTCATATCTAATGACGATAGAATCTCTTTCCCAAGGCGAGACTCTTACCATCGAGAGTGACTTTGAAGTGGAACAGCGAATATCATTCGGTGGTGACGCAGTTTCCTGGACATATCAGGAACTTGAGAGTTCTTTTAACTCAATCCAGGATTATCCTCCCTCTGTACGCGTAGCGGCAGTGATGTTGCTTGAGGACGTATCAGTCAAATTTCAGGCCGAGCTACGAGAGCTCGCCGAGCTAGGTTGTTACCACTCAGGCGAGTTCAACCCGTTGACGGTATTATTGAATGTGTTCTTTGACGATTTGGATTTCGATGATCCAATCGAGAAGCACAGTATTACATCTCAACGCGTGGAGAATTTTGATCCCTTAACAACTCCTCCGACCGCGTTCGAATTGGAATTCGGATTGGCGTATTTCGAGTAAGGATCGGTTCTCGCAGGGTAATTCGATCCTCGGGGAGGTGAGCTCGGTAAACTTCTAAGCCCGGCGCGGGGTCGACGGGCAGTGGAACACGCCCGAGAAACTCTCTAAGGTATCGGGGCACCGTTCATGTCGGGTCCTGAGCCAATTGCGATCGACGCGGCGGCATCGTCTTGCTAATCTGCGGGTTGGAGGTTCGATTCCTCCGCGGCTCACCACATACCCACTCGTCATGGTCTAGAATCGCTGCTCCATAACGCGAGAGTGGCGGAACTGGTAGACGCGCTGGATTTAGGATCCAGTGGGGCAACTCGTGGGGGTTCGACTCCCCCCTCTCGCACCAGGAAAGGGCCGCGCACGATGAAAGTCGAACTGACGGATCACAGTGTCGTCAAGAAGAGTCTGAAGATCGAGGTCCCTGCGGACATCATCGACGACGAACTCAAGAATACCGTTCGGGAGTACGCCAAGAAGGCCAGGATCCCGGGCTTCCGCGCGGGCAAGGTGCCGCTGGATCTGGTGCGGAACCGATTCCGCAAAGAGATCCGCGAGGACGTGCGGGACCGGGTCGTCTCTCGGTACTATCACGAGGCGACCAAGGAGAAGGGGCTCCAGCCGTTGGGCGAACCGACCCTCGAGGATCTGGAGTTCGAAGACGGCAAGCCGCTCAGCTTCAAGACCACATTCGAGATCATGCCGCCCATCGAGTTGAACGAGTACAAAGAGCTCGAGGGAACCCGTCCATCGACCACCGTCGACGACGAGGAGATCGAGAAGTCATTGGAAGAGATCCGTCAGGCCAGAGCCAACCTGATCGCCGAGGAGGGGCGTGCCGCGTCGACCGGGGATGTGGTGGTCGGCGACCTCCGTGGAGAACCGGAGGACGGAGAAGCGTTCGAGAAAGAGCGCATGATGATCGAACTGGGTTCCGCCGATAGCCTTCCGGCCTTCAACGACGCACTCGAAGGGGTGAAGGCCAAAGAGACCAAGGAGTTCACCGTCCAGTATCCCGACGACTACGGCTCCGAGATCGTCGCCGGGAAGTCGGTCAAATACAAGGTGGTGGTTCACGAGGTCAAGCGACGGGAGTTGCCGGAGTTGGACGACGAGTTCGCCAAGGATCTCGGCGACTTCGAGACCCTCGACGCACTTCGCGCCAGAATCCGCGAGGACCTGGAATCCCGCAAGACCCAGCAGGCCGATCGGGAGATGCGTCAGTCGCTGATGGACAAGTTACTCCTGGCCAATCCGATCGTCTTACCCGAAGTGATGGTCGAGGCCGAGGTTCGTCAGCGGCTGGAGGAGACGGTCCGTCAGATGATGCAGCAGGGGATGGATCCGCAGTCGGCGGAGGTCGACTGGGCCGAGATGCGGAAGCGGATGGAGGAGCCGGCCCGGATGACCGTCCACGGCAAACTCCTGCTGGACGAGATCGCCCGGCAGGAGACGCTGGAAGTCAGCAACGACGAGATGGACCAGCGGATCGTCCGGGACGCCGCCCAGATGGGCGTCGAGCCGGAGGCGGCAAAGGACCAATTGAGTCAACATGGCGCAATGCAAGCCCTTAAGAATCAACTACTTAGAGAGAAGTCGCTTGACTTGATCGCCTCCGTTGCTAATATTAAAAACGAGGAGTAACTGCGATGCCACTGGTTCCCATGGTCGTCGAACAGACCAGTCGGGGCGAGCGCGCCTTCGATATCTATTCGAGGCTGCTCAAGGACAACATCATCTTTATCGGTCACGGGATCGATGACGCCCTGGCCAACGTCGTGGTGGCGCAATTGCTGTTCCTCGAGGCCGAGGATCCGGAGAAGGATGTCTCGATTTACATCAATTCCCCGGGCGGCTCGGTGACCGCCGGTCTGGCGATCCTTGACACCATGCGGGTCATCAAGCCCGATATCTCGACGTTTTGTGTGGGTCAGGCGGCCAGCATGGCGGCGGTTCTGTTGTCGTCGGGAACGAAAGGCAAGCGATTCGCGTTACCCAATGCGAGGGTGGTGATCCACCAGCCCCTTGGCGGTGCCCAGGGTCAGGCGTCGGATATCGATATCCAGGCCAAGGAGATCCTGAGGATCCGAACCTCCCTCAACAAGATCCTGGCCGACAGTACCGGACAGAGTCTCAAGCGGATACAGGAAGATACGGATCGTGACTACATCATGGATGCAGTTCAGGCCAAGGAATATGGTCTCGTCGACGAGGTGATCGTCGACCGAAGCGCGATGGAGGTCGGCTCCTAGACCTTCTATCAATTTGTACGATAATGGTGTTCGGCAACGATAGTGGCCGGCAACGGCGAGAGGAAAAAGATGTCACGCAAGAAGGGCGAAGGCGAAGGGCTAAAGTGCTCGTTCTGCAATAAAAGTCAGCGCGACGTTCGCAAACTGATTGCCGGACCGACGGTCTACATCTGCGACGAGTGCGTCGACATCTGCCTGGACATCATCGCCGAGGAACGGGAGAACGAAGAGCACGACGGCAAGATGCGTCTGCCGAAACCCGTAGAGATCAATGCCTTCCTCGACGAGTATGTGATCGGTCAGGAGAGCGCCAAGAAGCGTCTGGCGGTCGCGGTCTACAACCACTACAAGCGCAACGAGATCGCTTCCAAGCGTCGTAACGAAGTCGAGCTGCAGAAATCCAACATCCTGCTCGTCGGACCGACGGGTTCCGGCAAGACGCTGATGGCGCAGACACTTGCGCGGCTATTGTCCGTCCCGTTCGCCATCGTCGACGCCACAACGCTGACCGAGGCCGGCTATGTCGGCGAGGATGTTGAGAACATCGTTCTGAAGTTGTTGCAGGCCGCGGGCAACGACGTCGAGAAGTGTCAGCGCGGAATCATCTACATCGACGAGATCGACAAGATCGCCCGCAAGGGTGAGAACCCGTCGATCACCCGTGACGTCTCCGGCGAGGGAGTCCAGCAGGCACTGCTGAAGATCCTCGAGGGGACCGTCGCCAACGTCCCCCCGCAGGGTGGACGCAAGCATCCGCACCAGGAGTTCGTGCCGGTCGACACCACCAACATTTTGTTCGTCGTCGGTGGTGCGTTCGTCGGTCTGGAAAAGATCATCGAACGACGCCTTGGCCGCAAGACGATGGGCTTCAAGGCCGACGTCAAGACCCGCAGCAAGAAAAACGTGCAGGAGCTGCTGGCCGAAGTCGAACCCCAGGACCTGATTCGATATGGGTTGATTCCGGAATTTGTCGGTCGGCTTCCGGTGGCGGCAACGCTTTCGGAGCTTACCGTCTCGCAATTGGTTAGAATCCTCACCGAGCCGCGCAATGCGCTGGTGAAGCAGTATCACAAGATCTTCGAGTTTGAAGATGTCAATCTCCGTTTCACCGATGACGCGCTGGAGGCGATCGCGCAGCAGGCCGTCGAACGTAAGATCGGTGCACGCGGTCTGCGAATGATCCTTGAAGAGTTGATGCTCGACCTGATGTTCGATCTGCCGTCGCAGACGAACGTCAAGGAGGTCGTCGTCAGCAAGGACGTCGTAGTCAATAAGAGCAACCCGTTGGTCGTCATGGAGAAGGCCGGCTAGGTTGACTCGTCTGTATCTGTCCCAAAACGTCCCAGAACGACCGTATCTGGAGTTCTAAATGTCTGAATCGAAGGCATCCGCCGAGGATGGCGCGATCCATCTGCCCATGGTCCCCCTGCGGGACATCGTTGTTTTCCCGCACACGATGGTGCCGTTCGTCGTCGGACGGAAATCGTCCTTACTTGCGGTAGAGCGATCGCTTGCCGCCGGCAAGAGGATCTTCCTGTCGACGCAGCGCAACGCCACGGTGGACGACCCGCGTCCCGATGATGTCAACATCGTCGGGACGGTTGCGTCCGTCGTGCAACACCTGAAGCTTCCCAACGGTAACGTCAAGCTGTTGGTCGAGGGCGTCGAGCGCGCACGGGTCCTCAAGGTCACCGAGGACGACGAGGGTTCCTTCGATGTCGAGATCGAGGGCATCGAGGAAGACGCCGAGGTGACCGACGAGGTCCGCGAGCTGATGTCCCGAGTCAGCGGTCTCTTCGAGCGCTATATCAAGAACGCCCCGGGGCTGCCCTACGAGACGATGTTGTCGACGGTGCGGATTACGGAGCCGGGCAAACTCGCGGATACCATCGCGGCTCATCTCCCGGTCAGCGTCGAGGACAAGCAGACACTCCTCGAGACGCCGTCGGCCGCCGATCGACTGGAAGAGGTCGCCCGCAACCTGGATCACGAGATCGAGCGGATGCGTGTCGACAAGAAGATCCATCATCGCGTGAAGAAGCAGATGGAGAAGGCTCAGAAGGAGTACTACCTCAACGAGAAGATCAAGGCGATCCAGTCGGAGTTGGGTCGCAAGGACGATCGCGCCAACGAGGTCGAGGATCTGCGAGAGAAGATCGAGACCTCGAAGATGTCCAAGGAGGCCAAGGAGAAGGCCGGGCAGGAGCTGAAGCGCTTCGAGGTGATGCCGCCGGTGTCTGCCGAGGCGACGGTCTCGCGCAACTATCTCGAGTGGTTGCTGGCGGTCCCGTGGGGACAGCGGTCACGAGAACTGAAGGATATTAACAAGGCCCAGACGATCCTGGACGAGGATCACTACGGACTGGACAAGGTCAAGGAGCGGATCCTCGAGTTCCTGGCCGTGCGGCAGCTGGTCAAGAAGATGAAGGGCTCGATCCTCTGTCTGGTCGGCCCTCCCGGTGTCGGGAAGACGTCGTTGGCCAAGTCCATCGCCCGTTCGACTAACCGCAAGTTCGTTCGCCTGTCGCTCGGCGGTGTTCGTGACGAGGCCGAGATTCGCGGCCATCGCCGGACCTACATCGGAGCGTTCCCCGGCCAGATCATTCAGATGATGCGTCGTGCGGGAAAGCGAAACCCCGTCTTCCTGCTGGATGAGGTCGACAAGATGGCGGCGGATTTCCGCGGCGATCCGTCGGCGGCCCTGCTCGAGGTTCTGGACCCGGAGCAGAATCACTCGTTCCTGGATCACTACCTGGACTGCGAGTACGACCTCTCCGACGTGATGTTCGTGGCCACCGCCAATGTCATGCACACGATTCCGCCGGCGCTGCGGGATCGGATGGAAGTCATCCGTCTTCCCGGCTACACGCTGCTCGAGAAGATCGCGATCGCGGAGAAGTACCTCGTTCCGAAACAGATCAAGCAACACGGCATTCACAAGCACGAGGTCACCTTCGAAACGAAAGCGATCCGAGAGATCATCGAGCGCTACACGAAGGAGGCCGGCGTCCGCAATCTCGAACGCGAGATCGCGTCGGTCTGTCGCAAGCTGGCCCGCAAGGTCGTCGGTGGGAATCTCGAGCCTGGCGTCACGGTGACACAGGAGATGGCGGCCGAGCTACTCGGTATTGCCCGCTACAGGGCGCCGGGGGATATCAAGCGAGAGGATCACATCGGCGTGGTGGCAGGTCTGGCATGGACCGAGACCGGCGGGGAGATCCTCGATATCGAGGCTACGCTGATGCGGGGGCGTGGACGACTCACGTTGACCGGCCAGCTTGGCGATGTCATGCAGGAGTCGGCGCAGGCGGCGTTGACCTTCGTCCGAAGCCAGTCCGAGGGGCTTGGTGTGGATCCACTGTTCATTCGTAAGTACGACATCCACATCCACCTTCCCGAGGGCGCGATCCCGAAGGATGGACCGTCTGCGGGTGTGGGCCTCGCCACGGCGATTGCGTCGCTGGTGAGCGACCTGCCGGTCCGTGGGGATCTGGCGATGACCGGAGAGATCACGCTGCGTGGGCAGGTGTTGCCGATCGGCGGCCTCAAGGAGAAGGTGTTGGCCGCGTATCGCCACGGCATCCATACCCTGATCCTGCCGAAAGAGAACGAGAAGGATCTGGCGGAGATCCCCGACGATGTCCGGGATAAGATCACATTCCATCTCGTTGAACGAATGGAAGAGGTTCTTAAGCTCGCATTGATCGGACCGGTACCCCCCGTCAAGATTGCAGAAGGCGACCGAGAGGCGGGCTTTGACGAAGGGTCACCCGCCGATGGTCCGACAACGCACTGAAACGTGTTCAGAGTTGAATGAAGATCCAGTCGAGCCGGTTCGAACGGGCAGCCGTTAAGGCCGAAGACGAACCCAAGATGGACGTGCCCCGGATCGTTTTCCTGGGTCGTTCAAACGTCGGTAAGTCGTCACTGATCAATCGGCTTCTGGGCGTCAAGGGTCTGGCGAAGACCTCGTCGCGTCCGGGACGAACACAGACGGTCAACTTCTACCGCGTCAACGAGGCGTGGCAGATCGTCGACCTGCCGGGTTATGGCTACGCGAAGGTTCCCGAGGCCGTACGACGGACCTGGGCACCGATGGTCGAGGGGTTCCTCGTCCGCTCGAAAGAGAGCATCGCGTTAGGGGTGATCGTGGTTGATGCGCGGCGTCCACCCACGGAGCTGGATGCGGTGATGCGTGATTGGCTGGAATCGAAGGAGATTCCGTACATCGTGACGGCGACCAAGGCCGACAAGATGTCGGGAAACAAACGAAAGGTCGCGGAGCGCGTCGTGAAGGACTGGCCGGGCAAGTACGGAGTCGCACCCGGTCTGCTGGCTTCGGCTGAGACCGGTACCGGCACTCGCGAGATCTGGCGAGAATTTGAGCGAGCACTCGAGAAGAGTTTTTCGAAGCGGGGAGCGGGGCAGCGTGAACATTGATATCCAGGAAATAAAGCAACTCGCACCTGCGGAGCTGGTGAAGGTCGCGGCGACGTTGCGTGTCAACGGCGCCGGCAACATGCCGTACCGCGATGTGCTCTGTCGGGTCATTCAGGCTCATGCGCGCAACCGCGAGACGATCTCGGCGGTCGGCGTTCTCGAACGGCTCAGCGACGGTTACGGCTTCCTCAGGGCCCCCGACGCCAGCTACCTGCCGGGACCCGACGACATCTACGTCTCGCCGTCACAGGTCCGACGATTCTCTCTGCAGACCGGCGACACGGTACGTGGACAGATTCGACTTCCGAAGAGCAACGAGCGCTACCTGGCGCTGGGTCGTGTGGAGAGCGTCAACGATCTCCCGACCGAGCAGATCCGCAAGCGCAAGGCCTTCGACAAACTGACACCGTTGTACCCCGAAGAGCGGATCCGCTGCGAGATCGAGGGCGTGGAAGATATCTCGGGTCGTGTCCTGGATCTGATGACGCCGCTCGGGAAGGGGCAGCGTGGTCTGATCGTCTCGCCGCCACGGGCCGGTAAGACGATGCTGATGCAGACGATCGCCGACGCAGTCGCGACCAATCATCCCGACGCCGTCCTGCTGGTGCTGCTGATCGATGAGCGCCCCGAAGAGGTGACGGACATGCAGCGCTCGATCAAGGGCGAGGTCATCGCGTCAACCTTCGACGAGCCGGCCACCCGTCACGTGCAGGTCGCCGAGATGGTCATGGCCAAGGCCAAGCGTCAGGTGGAGGCCGGTCGCGATGTTGTCATGCTGCTGGACTCGGTGACCCGACTCGCACGGGCGTACAACGCCGTTATCCCAGCCTCCGGTCGCGTGATGTCCGGTGGACTGGATGCCAACGCGTTGCAGAAGCCGAAGCGGTTCTTCGGTACGGCACGCAACGTCGAGGAGGGCGGCTCCCTGACGATCATGGCAACCGCTCTGGTCGATACGGGGTCGCGGATGGACGATGTGATCTTCGAGGAGTTCAAGGGCACCGGCAACATGGAGATCAACCTCGACCGCCGACTGGCCGACCGTCGGATCTTCCCGGCGATCGATCTTCTGCGCTCCGGGACCCGTAAGGAAGAGCTGCTCCTCAGCAAGACGGAACTCGACCGGGCCTGGGTGCTTCGCAAGGTTCTTCAGGAGATGACCTCCGTCGAGGCCATGGAGCTCCTCAGGGACAAGATGCGTCAGACGGCCACCAATGAGGAATTTCTGGAGAGCATGGCGGGTTAATTGCAGGGTCGGGGACGATTCCCTATAATCCTGCGTTCGCCGCCCCGTACGATGCCGGGGCAGGTAGGGTGAGCCAGGCGTCTGGCGTCACAAGAGGAACAGATCATGAAGCCAGAAATCCACCCCGAGTACCATGAGGTCGAAGTGCACTGCGCCTGTGGCAACGCGTTCAAGACGCGATCCACCGATGCGCAATTGAAGGTCGAGATCTGCTCGAACTGTCACCCGTACTTCACCGGCAAGCAGAAACTGATCGATGCGGCTGGTCGTGTCGAACGCTTCCAGAAGCGCTTCGCCAAGAAGAAGACCAGTCCGGATAAGTCTTGACCGCTGCGGTCATCTGACCATGGCCGGTACTCTCGATCCGAAACTCGATAGCAAACTCCAGTCGCTGGTACAGCGATCCGAGGAGTTGTCTGCGAACCTGGCGGACCCCGAGGTCACGTCGGACATGGATCGTTATCGACGCCTGACTCGCTCCTACGCCGACCTCGAACCGATCGTCGGCAAGTATCGCGAGTGCCGACAGGTGCAGTCGGACCTGGAGGGGGCCGGTGAGCTCCTCGAGACCGCCGGCGACGCTGAGATGCGCGCCATGGCCGCTGACGAGGTCAAGACTCTCGAGTCTCAACTGAAGTCGATCGAACACGAGATCCGGCTTCTACTCCTACCCAAGGATCCCAACGACGACAAAAACGTCGTGCTGGAGATCCGCGCCGGTGCCGGTGGCGATGAGGCCAGCCTCTTCGCAGCGGAGTTGTTTCGGATGTACACGCGTTACGCCGAGGGGCGTAACTGGAAGGTGCGGACGACCGACATCTCCGCCAGCAGCGTCGGTGGTGTCAAGGAAGTGATCGCGATGGTCGAGGGCACCGGCGTCTACAGTCAGCTGAAGTACGAGTCGGGAGTCCATCGGGTGCAGCGCGTCCCGGAGACCGAGGCCCAGGGTCGGATTCACACGTCAGCGGTGACCGTGGCGGTCCTCCCGGAAGCGGAAGACGTCGAGGTCGATCTGGCGGAAAAAGAGCTACGGATCGACACGTTCTGTTCGTCGGGTCCCGGTGGCCAGAGTGTCAACACGACTCAGTCCGCGGTGCGAATCACCCACCTGCCGACCGGTCTCGTCGTGCAGTGTCAGGACGAGAAGTCATGGCACAAGAACAAGGCCAGCGCCCTCAAGGTCCTGCGTTCCCGGCTTTACGACAAGATGCAGCAGGAGCAGCACGATGCCATCGCCGAGGAGCGTCGCGGCATGGTCGGTGGTGGGGATCGATCCGAGAAGATCCGCACCTACAATTTCCCCCAGAGTCGGATTACCGACCACCGCATCTCTCTGACGGTCCATAATCTCCCCGCAGTGATGGACGGTGAGATCGGCCCCATCTTCGAGGCCCTCGTGGCCCACGATCAGGCGGAACTCCTGCGACAAGAGGTCCAGAGCTAAGGCGGAGGGGGCATGAGGGGGGAATCAGCAGCACGCCTCGGGGCGGTCCTGGAGGGGGCGGTCCAGAGAATGGCGGATGCGTCGCTTCGGGAAGCCCGCCTGCACGCCGAGTACTTGATGGCGGAGATCGCCGGTTGCGACCGAGGCGGACTCTACACACGACGCGACGACACGCTCACGAAATCAAGAATCGAGAAGTTCGAGGCGATGGTACAGCGTCGGCTGAACCGCGAACCGCTCCAACATATCCTGAAGTCTCAGCCGTTTCACGATGTCACGATCGAGGTCACACCGGATGTGCTGATTCCGCGACCCGAGACGGAGGCGTTGGTCGAACACGCGTTGCGTCAACTCCCCAGGGGAGAGTGTCGTGTCGCCGATCTGGGTACGGGCAGTGGCTGTATCGCGATCGCGCTGGCCCATGCACGACCGTCGTGGCGCATCGACGCCATCGATCGCTCCGAGGTCGCGCTGGACATCGCGCGTCGTAACGCAAAGAAGAACGGCGTCGCCGACCGGATCAAGTGGCATCTCGGAGATTTCTCTAAACCGCCGGCGGGATGGTACGGCCGCTTCGACGCGGTGATCAGCAATCCGCCGTATGTCCGGGCAGACGATCACAAGGATCTCGAGCCCGAGGTGCGGGACCACGAGCCGTACGAGGCCCTCGTCTCGGGGCCCACAGGTCTCGAGGCCTTTCGCGTCCTGTCCATGATCGCCCATCGCAGCCTCAAGCCCTCGGGAAGGGTGCTGCTGGAGTTCGGCTTCGGGCAGGATGCTGCCGTTGCGCGTTACTTCGCAGAAGCCGGGTTCGGCGACATTCAGATTCGTCCGGATCTTCGCGGCATTCCACGGGTCCTCGACGCAACCCGAAACGGCTCGGCGCGGTGATCCGTCTCGAGGAGGCCTGGCGTCTACTCGACGAGGCCGTCCGCCCGCTCGCCATCGAAGACCGCCCCCTGATCGAGTCCCTCGGGTCCTACCTGGCCGAGAGCGTTCACTGCGATCGCGATTATCCACCGTCGGATCGTTCGGCGATGGACGGCTTCGCGGTTCGCGCCGCCGATACCTCCGGCGCGTCGGTCACCCTGAACGTTCAGGGTGAGGTGGCCGCAGGCGCAGATCCGGTAGGGGTCGAGGTCCAGCCCGGTCATGCCTGTCGCATCTTCACCGGTGCAAGCATGCCCCGGGGTGCCGACGCCGTCGTGATGGTGGAAGATACGGTCGAGGATCGTGACGCGGGAACCGTTGTCATCAACCGTGAGGCACGCGTCGGTCAGCATGTTCGTCATCGGGCCTCCGATCGAACCGAAGGCGAGCTCGTCCTTGACGCCGGCATTCCGATTCGTCCGGCGGAGATCGCCGCCTTGGCGACCGTCGGCCGTGACCCGGTTCGTGTGATCCGCCGCCCGAGCACTGCCATCCTCTCGACCGGCGACGAGATCGTCCCGGTGACGTCGTCGCCGCAGTCCTATCAGGTGCGAAATTCCAACGCCCTCATGCTGCAGGCTCAGGTCGCGGCGTGTGGCTTCACCGCAGAGCCGCTTGGTGTGGTCGCCGATGATGCCGGCAGCTTACGTCAGGCGATCCACGAGGGTCTGCAGCGGGATCTCCTGCTGCTGTCAGGCGGGGTCTCGGTGGGGGAGTACGATCTTGTCGCGGAGGCACTTGCCGATTGCGGCGTCGAGACGTTGTTTCACGGCATCCGGATGAAACCCGGCAAGCCGATACTCGCCGGGCGTCGTCAACACGAGGGCCGTGCGCAGATCGTCCTGGCCCTGCCGGGCAACCCGCTGTCGGCCTACGTTGGCTTCCGACTGTTCGGCGAGCCGGTCCTTCGGCGGCTGGCGGGGGAAGCCACATTCGAAGCCCAGTGCCGGGACACTCCGTTGGCGACAGCGTTCAAGGCCAAGGCGGGTCGCACGACATTCCATCTGGCGCGTCGTCGGGAGACGGCAGCCGGGCGGGTGGTCGAGCCCGTCGCCTCGACGGGGAGTGGCGACGTGCTGGCTCTCAGCCGGGCCAACGGTTGTATCCGCACGCCGGAGGAGGGCGCCGACCTATCCGTCGGTCGCCCGGTGCCGTTCTACGACTGGGGCTGAGTCAGCCGGCTGGTCCGGCTTGCCTGGACCAACGTCAGTATCGACGTGTACCCATAGCCAAGCGCGAAGAGCAAGAGGAACGGGACCGCACCCCACAGACCATCCTGCATCGCTTTCAGGACTGCGCCACCGAAGTAGATCGAGAACAGCGATTCGATGACGGTGTCGAGGTTGACCGATCCACGGTAGCGGCGTGAACTCAACGCCTGTCGAGACTGAAGGTTGTACTTCGGCGTCCGACGGAACGGCGTCTTGTGACCCACCAGCGCTTCGATCACCGCGCGACAGTTGTTGATCGACAGGCCGATACCAAGGGCCATCAGCGCCGGCAGCCAACGTAGCGTTCCGCGCCAACGTCCACCCAGCGCCATCGACTGGGCCGTCCCGTAGAACGCGGCCACCGACAACGTTGATAGGGTGAACAGCGGAAGGTCGACGGCCGCGACCCACCAGTGGGAGATCTCACTCCGATACCAGACGGCCGGCACGATCAAAACCGCCAGCAGCACCATCAGCAGGTAACCGATGTTGGCCGTCAGATGAACCGTCGCCTCCAGCTTGATGCGAAACGGAAGCCGACTTCGCAGGATCTCCGGCAGCAGTTTCTTGGCGGTCTGGATCGAGCCCTTGGCCCAGCGATGCTGCTGAGTCTTGAACGCCGTCATCTCCACCGGGAGTTCCGCCGGAGCCACATGCTCGGGAACGTATACGAATTTCCATCCACGCAACTGGGCACGGTAGGAGAGGTCCAGATCCTCGGTCAACGTATCGTGCTGCCAGCCACCGGCGTCGTCGATACAGGCTCGTCGCCAGACGCCCGCGGTGCCGTTGAAGTTGAAGAACCGCCCGGAGCGGTTGCGGGCCGTATGCTCGATGACGAAATGACCGTCCAGGAACATCGACTGGATTCGTGTCAGCGCCGAATGGTGCGCGTTGATGTGGCCCCAGCGGGCCTGCACCATGCCGATCTCGGCATCCTCGAAGTAGGGGACCAGCGCTCTCGCGAAACCGGGCTCCGGTGCAAAGTCCGCGTCGAAGATCGCGATCATCTCTCCACGGGCCGAGGCCAGGCCTGCGGCCAGTGCGCCGGCCTTGAACCCCGATCGGTCGTCGCGATGGAGGAGTTGGATGTCGAACCCGAGACGACGCTTCCGCTCGACAACCTCCTCGACGAGTCTCGTCGTCTCGTCGGTCGAGTCGTCGAGCACCTGGATCTGCAGCAGATGCCGGGGATAGTCCAGGCGACAGACCGCATCGATCAATCGCTCGGCGACGTACATCTCATTGAACAGGGGGAGCTGAACCGTGAGCGACGGAAGCGTCACGTCGTCCGCGGCCGGCGGCAGCGACGGTCGTCGATGCCTTCGGTAGAGCCAGACCAGGTACCAACGGTGGGCCCCATAGGTCGACAGCATCAACAGGATCACGAAATAGAGACCCGTCACCGCGATCTGCAGGTGGGTCCAGTTCTCGAACATCGATTCGGTCCCCTCGTTTCGGTCTGGGCCCCATGGTAACCTCGCCGACGGGGCTCCCTCCACCGTGAGAACGTGAAGCGACGGTTCAATATTCTCGTCATCGGGTCGATCTGTGGCCCGATCTATCTGATTCTCGCTCTCGCCGGGGATCTGCGGGAGCATTGGCTCCTGTTCTACCCGACGTTCCTGCTGCTCTGGGGGCTGACGCTGACGGCCTGGTTCCTCCAGCGCGGTCGGCCCCTGCCGATGCGATGGGTGCTGGCGTTTGCCCTCCTGTTCCGTCTCGTGGCGCCGTGGGGCGAGCCGTCCCTCTCGGATGATGTCTACCGTTACGTCTGGGACGGGCGCGTCCAGGCGGCGGGACACCATCCCTACCGCTACGCGCCCGACGCGCCGGAACTTGCAGACCTGAGGGACGAGGACTGGGAGCGGATCAACCACCGGGAGATCAAGACGGTCTATCCGCCGTTGGCGCAGATGGTGTTCGCGGCGCTCGCGAAGGTGGGTCTGGGCCCGCTGGGGTTCCGGCTGATGTTCGGTGGGGTCGATTTCCTGGCCGTTCTCCTCCTTTGCGGTCTGATCCGACGGCTCCGCGCGCCGCCGGAGCGACTGCTGCTCTATGCGTGGAACCCGCTGGCGATCCTGGAGGGGGCGGGGAGCGGACACCTCGATGTGCTCGGTGGATGGTTCGCGATGTTGTTCATCGTCTCGATCTTCGATGGGAAGCGGGCTCGGGGAACGGCGGCACTGGTCGCGGGTGTTGGGGTCAAGTTGTTGCCGCTGGTCTGGTTGCTGTCGCTGATCCGAAGGGTCAGGCCGCGTCATCTGGGTATCGGTCTATTGCTGGCTGTCGTGATTGCCGTGCCCTACGCGGCGACCGGTCCGACGATTCCCGACGGCACCCGCGTTTACGCCGAACGGTGGCAGGGGAACGGCCCGGTGTTCGAGATGCTCCTCGCGGCGTATGGAGCCGTCGACCTGACCGAGACGCTGAAGACGGGCATCGCTGACCTGCAGATCCGAATCGGCGATCGTGCCGACGTGACGTCCCTTTACCAACGTGTCTATCCGCAGGACCTTGCACGGTTGACGTTGGTCATTGCGGGAGTCGCGTGGATCCTGCTCTGTGTTCGCCGGCGTAGCGGTTCATTGGTGGACGAGCTGTACACAATCGTTCTTGGTGTGATGTTGCTGCAACCGACGATTCACCCCTGGTACCTGATCTGGTTGCTGCCGCTGGCGGCGGCCAGAGCCGATTGGCCGGTGCTGTTGTGGGCCATGTTGATTCCTCTGGTCTACCGCAACGCTACGGGGTCACCGGAGAACTGGGTCTTGCTGGTGGAGTACCTGCCGCCGGTGGTGCTCGCCGTGATGTTGACGTATTACCGGCGGAGAGTTCGGCCCCCACGGGCTGATATCATGCCGCCGCCATGAATCGTCTCGACGCCATCCTGCAGCGGGCCACCGACCTCACGGCCCTGACGGGCCGACGCATCGTCTTGCCGGAAGGCGAGGATCCACGGATTCAGGCCGCCGCGGAGATTCTCCGAGAAAGGAAGATCGTCCAGCCGATCGTGTTATCGGCGACGGACCTCGGTACGGTCTCCCGCGACCGTTTGACCCGGGAGATGGACGAGGCCCGCAGTGGTAAGGACTCCAGGCCCGAGGTCCACGAGCGCTGGCTGACGGACCCGCTCTACGTTGCGGCTGCGATGGTGCGGATGGGCGAGGCCGAAGGTGCGGTGGCAGGTGCCTGTCATGCGACCTCGGACATTCTTCGCGCGGCGTTGCAGATCCTCGGCGCGGGGGAGGGCGTCCGGACGGTCTCGTCGTTTTTCATGATCGAGCTTCCGGCACCGACGGCCGGCGGTCAGCGGCTGCTGGCATTCGCCGATTGCGGGTTGGTCCCGTCGCCCGATGCGGCGCAGCTTGCGGAGATCGCCACGGCGACGGCCCGCAGTTACCGCCAACTGACCGATGAACAGCCGAAGGTCGCGTTACTGTCGTTCTCGACCCACGGCAGCGCGACGGATCCGTCGGTGACTCGCGTGCGCGAGGCACGAAACCTGATCGCGGAGCAGTCCCCCGATTTCCTCTTCGATGGCGAGTTGCAACTGGACGCCGCCATCGTGCCGGAGGTCGCGGCGACCAAGGCGAATGCGAGTCCCCTGGAGGGACAGGCCAACGTGTTGATCTTCCCGGACCTGAACTCCGGCAACATCGGCTACAAGCTGGCAGAGCGTCTAGGTGGGGCGCAGGCGGTGGGGCCGCTGGTCCAGGGACTGCGGGCACCCTTCAACGATCTTTCCCGCGGCGCGACGGTGGACGACATCGTGATGGCCGCAGCGATTGCTGCGGTTCAGGCCTAACCGACCTGGGTCCCCGGTGGGATCTCCCCGTCGAACGACGCAAGGACCGCACGTCCATCGACCGTCGCGGCCAACAGCATTCCGTCACTATCGACACCGCGGATCCGTGCCGGCTTCAGATTGGCGACCACGATGATCGACCTGCCGATCAACGACTCGGGTGTGTAGGACTCGGCGATGCCGGCGACCAGCTGACGACGCTCGGTTCCCAGGTCGATCTGGAGTTTCAACAACCGGTCGGCATTCTCCACCCGTTCCGCTTCAAGGATTCGAGCAACCCGCAGTTCGGTTTCGAAGAACTTGTTGATGGAGATCTTCGGATCCGGCTTGGGCTCTTCGGCTTTCGGTGTGTTCTCGGGAACCATGGGTTCGTCGCTCATCGTTTTCTCCTGTTCTTCTTATTACGCCCCGGGGCACGATACCCGGTAACGGCGGCCTGCTGGACCGTCGCCAGCGGGACCCGATGTCGACGCGCAGCACGTGCCGCCGACTCGTATTCCGGCCAGACATTGATGATCGCCCCTTCGAGGGTCGCGATCTTGACTTCGATCTTTCCGTACGGTGTGGGAACCGTGGTCATCTCTCGATCGGCCACGGCTCTCTGCTCGACACGATGACGGACGCCGATCGTCGTCGTCTCTCGGTAGAGCACCCGTAACATCTCGCCGTAGTCCGACACCTTCGCCAGGACGGTGATGCCGTGTCCCGGTCGCCCCTTCTTCATCGTCAGGGGCGTGAACGTGACATCCAGTGCCCCGACCTCGAAGAGACACTCCGCCGCATAGGCCAGTGCCTGGGGTGTTGCGTCATCCACCGAGCACTCGAGGACGAGGACGTCGGGTGTGGAGGAGTCGCCGTCGTCCGGTTGGCCCAGGGACTGTCCGAGGACCACCCGTAGCATGTTGGGGATGCCCGGCGGGGACGCGGAGCCGGCACCGTAGCCGATGCGTGCCGGGAGCATGGCAGGCATCGACTCCCAGCGAGCGGTCAAGGTCGTCAGTAGGGCGGCGCCGGTCGGCGTCAGTCGTTCCATCTCCAGGGTTCCGGCCTGAACCGGGACGCCACGCACCAACGCCAGGGTCGCTGGTGCCGGCACGGGGTAGCGACCGTGAGCGCAGTCGACCGACCCGAACCCCGTTGTCAGCGGAGAGCAGACGACGGTCGGCTCGCCAAGTTGTTCCAGGGCCCAGCAGACGCCGACCACATCCAGGATGGCGTCAACACCGCCGGCTTCATGGAGGTGGACCTTCTCGAAGCTGCTCCCGTGTACATCGGCCTCCGCCTCCAGGAGTCGACGAAAGACATCCAGAGATCGATCGCGGACAGCATCGGAGAGTCCGCCGGCCTTCTTGAGGATGCGTCGCAGGTCTCGCCAACCACGCCCCGGTTGGCGACCCTTGACGCCGATCGAGACGCGTCGTCCCGCAAGGGCGGTCCGTACGATCGAAGACGATCGCAGCGTCCAGCCGTCGACGGGTAACTCCTTGAACGCACGACGGAGGCCGGCCGTCGAGACGCCGAGGTCGACCAGGGCTCCCAGCAACATGTCGCCTGCGGCTCCCTGGGAGCCGTCCACGAACAGAAGATCGGATTTAGCACTCATAGTCGCTGTTCCCGTCCCATCCCGGACGCATCGTAGCAGAGCGTTTGACCGTCCTCCGCTGCACGTTGTAGCGTACCTCCACCAGGGGACGGGAGAAGGGGTCGCCAACGAATGGAACAGGTGACGCACGGCCGAAAGGCTGAGTTCGAGGAGGTGGCGCTGCCACTTCTCAACCCGCTCTTCAATCTGGCCCTCAATCTGACACGCAACCCGAAGGACGCCGAGGACCTGGTGCAGGAGACCTATCTTCGCGCCTATCGCTTCTTCGACTCCTACCAGCGTGGAACGCACGTCAAGGCCTGGCTGTTTCGGATCCTGCGCAACACGTTCATCAATCGCTATCGCGCGGCGAAGGTTCGACCCGACGAGGTCGAGTTGGACAAGCTGGAGACCGCGTACGAGAAGGTGGTGGACAAACAGTTCCTCCATGACCGTCAGCCGGCCTCGCCGGAAGCGATCGTGATGGATGGGGTTCTGGACGGCGAGGTGGAGGAGGCGATCGCAGCCATCCCCGAGGAATACCGAACCGTCGTCCTGCTGGCTCTGGTTCAGGAGATGTCCTACAAGGAGATCTCCCACGCGTTGTCTATCCCGCTGGGGACGGTCATGAGCCGGCTGCATCGGGGCCGAAAGCTGCTCCAGGCCAAGCTATTTGAATACGCCCATCGGAAGGGAATAATCCGCTCCACCATGGATGTTTCGGAGTGATAGGGCGGAAAAGGTGCCGTAGACGATGAACTGCAAGAATTTCAAAGAGTGGCTGTACCACTTCCAGCAGAACGAGCTCTCGTCTGAGCGCGAGGAGGCGCTCCTCGAGCACGCCGACGCGTGTCCGCCCTGCGGTCTCACGCTTGAGTTCGAGGCCACGATGTTGGCCACCCTCAAGAAACGATTGCAGCCCACCGCAACACCGGTCGGGCTCGAGTCGCGGGTTCGTGGCGTGATCGAGAACGCGACTCCCGGACGACTCTCGTCGTCGTGGTTCCAGCGTCCGTTCGTGGCCGCCGTTGCAGCGTCGTTATTGCTGGCGGTTCTGGTGATCCCCAGTCTGCGCGACGGTGAGTGGCTCTCGTTCCGCAGCGTGCGTGCGGTGTCGGGCACGGTCACCGTGGTTGATCCGATCTGCGAGAAGGCCGGCAGGACGTACGAGCAGCAGCGTCGGTGCAAGAATCACGCACACCTCAACACTCTCGTGACCGATGACGGAACGGAATGGAACATCAGCCTGGATGACGAACGGTTTCGTGGTCTCCTGACCGACACGGAGATGCGCGGAAGGCGGATGCGTGTCCGGGGCAATCTGTTTGGTCCCATCCGTACGTTGCAGCTGGTCGAGGCCGAGGTCCTCAATCCCTCCGTCAACGAGCTCTAGCGCGGTAATTCCAGGGAACGTGCTACGCTGAATCTCGTCGGAGAGCCCTCCGGCAAACCGACGCAAACGATGAACGACAACGCAGTAGGAGATACGATGAGTCAGGTCGTCGAACTAAACGACAGCAATTTTGACAACGAGGTCATGCAGGCCGATCAACCGGTTCTGGTCGACTTTTCCGCAACCTGGTGTGGGCCCTGCAAGAAGCTCGAACCCATCGTCGACGAGCTGGCCGGCGACTACGAAGGCCGAGTGAAGATCGGCAAGGTCGATGTCGATAAGGCTCCCAACACCGCCGCCAAGTTTGGCGTGATGTCCGTCCCCACCTTGATCTTGTTCCAGGGTGGCCAGGTCAAGGACCAGATGGTCGGGCTGCACTCCAAGCAATCGCTCTCCGACAAGGTCGATCGGGTCCTCTGATCCGGGCAGGTGTAGCGTAGTGGCTGGTTTCCTTGAGCTGATCGAGTCGTGGGGTTACGCGCTCGGCGAAACGCTGAACGCGCAACTGAAGACCGGCTCGGCGGGGTCGCTCCTCGTCGTCTACGCGGCCGGGGTCCTGACAAGTTTCACGCCCTGCGTCTACCCGATGATTCCGGTGACCGTGACGTTCATCGGTGGCGCCTCCGGCGGCGATCGCCGACGAGCGTTTTCGTTGTCGATGTTCTACGTCGCCGGCATGGCGTTGATCTACGCCGCGCTGGGAATGGCGGCGGCACTACTCGGCAAGACGTTCGGCAAGTGGACGCAATCGCCGTGGATCTACGCGTCGGTGGCAATCCTGATCGCCGTCTTTGCCCTGGCGATGATCGGCAAGATCAACATCCCCGTGCCGGGCCTGGCGGCGCGCACACAGAGTAGCGGTGTGCAGCGTGGCGGCTTCGGCGGTGCACTGATGATGGGGGCGGCTGCGGGTTTTGTCGCGGCGCCCTGTACGGCACCGGTGCTCTTCGTTCTGCTGCTCTACGTCGGGCAGACCCGCAACGTTCTCTGGGGCGGGACACTGCTCCTGGTCTTCGCCGTCGGACTCAGCACGCTCCTGATGTTGCTGGGCATCTTTTCCGGTCTTCTCGCCGGGCTACCGAAAGCCGGTGTCTGGATGGACCGAGTCAAGATGCTGTTTGCCGTGGGGATGTTGGCCGCGGCGGCCTTCTTCTTCTACAAGGCGGTGCGACTATGGATGTAGGTCGCTTCGTTCGAGGTACGGGACTCACCGTTCTCGCGTTGGCGCTGTTGAGCGTAGGCGTCGTGTTCGCCGAAGACGGCGTGTCGATCTCGCTCCCGGATCCCGTCACGGGCAAGACACAGGAGATTCGTCACGGGTCGGCGGCGCTCCACGTGGTGTTCTTCGCAACCTGGTGTCCCCACTGCGTCGACGAGCTCGACGCGCTCTCGGACCTCCATGCCCGGTGGCAGGAGCGCGGCTACCGACTGGTGGTGATCGCCGTGCAGGATCGTCACGACATGGAGCGCCTCAAACAGTTTGCCGATCGCGAGAACGTCCCCGGTCGACTCGTGTTCGATGAAGAGGGCGTCGCCTCAACCCGGCTTTCTGCCGACGACCTGCCGACCCATATCGTCTTCGATGCGGACGGCAAGGAAATCCACCGTTCGACTCGGCTGTCGGACGAGACGGTTTCGGTGTTACGCTCACTACTGTCGGATCGCTAAGCTCTGATCGTCGTGAGGGATGCTGCATGTCGATAGCCAGGCGGGGAACTCCCGGCCGGGTCGGACGCGTCGGGTTGCTGTTCGGTGGGCCCTCCAACGAACATGAGGTCTCCCTCGTCTCGGCTCGAGGTGTCGCCGCGGCTCTCCGGCAGACGTCTCTTGAATGGTTCCCGCTGGCGGTGACTGCGGAGGGGTGCTGGCTCTCTCCACAGCGATCGATGGAGATCCTCGAGAGTGACGATCGACAGGCGACCTCCGCCGCCGACGACTCGCGGCTGGTCTTCGCCCCCGGAAGTGAGGGGGATCCCGTCCGACTCATCGACGACCGCGGCGCGCAGAGCGTCATCGAGTTGGACGTCGTCTTTCCGTTGATCCACGGCTGGGGAGGGGAGGACGGTCGTCTCCAGGGGATGCTGGATTGGTGTGGCATCCGCTGTGTCGGGTCCGGGCTTCTGGGTTCCGCCGTCGGCATGGACAAGGCGATCGCCCGACGGTTGTTCGAGTCCGCCGGGTTGGACGTGGGTCCCTGGGTCGAGCTGCGTGCCGACGAGATCGACGCCGAAGCTATAAGGCGAGTCACGAGCCGTCTACCTGCGCCGTGGTTCGTCAAGCCGGCCTGTGGCGGTTCCTCCATCGGCATCCGCAAGGTCGAGCACGCTTCCGAGTTGGACGACGCCCTTCGTTACGCGGCGTCATTTGACGACAAGATCCTGGTCGAGCTGGGGCTGACCGCACGAGAGATCGAGTGTGCGGTCCTCGGCAACGAGACGCCGCGTTGCGCCGATGCCATCGGCGAGATCCATGCATCGGCCGCCTTCTATGACTACGAGGCCAAGTACGAGAGCGGGGACTCCCGGCTGGATATCCCGGCCGACCTTCCGGTCGAGGTCGCGAGCCGTCTGCGTGACGCCGCCATTCGGGCCTATCGAGTCCTTGGGCTGACGGGGTATGCTCGTGTCGACTTTCTGGTTGAACCCGATTTCGGGCATCTCTGGGTCAACGAGGTGAACACCTTGCCGGGATTCACCCCGATCAGTATGTTTCCCAAACTGTGGGAGGCGTCGGGGTTGGCTTATCCCGCGCTGATCGAAGAGCTCGTACGATTGGCCCGCTGAGAGGGCCTCATGCAAGGACGAAGCCGTGGCCCAACACGCCGGTGCAGTTCTCGTGCTCAACTCGTTGTACCAAGCGGTGCAGGTCACAGGGCTGCGTCGCGCGTTTCGCCTGTTCTATTCCGGTCGGGCCCGCGCGGTGTCTCAGGAGTTCGTCAGCTACGATTTCGACGACTGGTGCGATCTGGTTCCACGGATCAACGATCCCGTCATCCGAACGCCCCGCCGTCGGATCCTCATTCCCCAGGTAATCCAGCTCGTGCACTACGATCGACTACCAAGTCGCGAGGTGCGCTTCACTCGACGGAACATCTTCTACCGCGATCGGAATCGTTGTCAGTATTGTGGGAAGGTGTTTGTACAGCGGCAGCTGAATCTCGATCATGTGATCCCGACGTCGCGCGGTGGAAAGTCCTGCTGGGAGAACGTCGTCTGTGCCTGTATCGAGTGCAACACCCGCAAGGGTGCACGCACCCCCGTCGAGGCCAGGATGAAGATGATCCGACGTCCGCGAAAGCCGGCCGGTATCCCTCTGCTCCGAACCATGTGGTTGGGGCCCTGCCCCGAGGAGTGGCGGACGTTCCTCGACGAAGCCTACTGGAACGTCGAACTCGCCGATGACGTTGTCCGCGTTCAGCGCTAGTCTCCGGCGCCACGCATGGTTGGCCGGTCTCGGGTTGCTGGCCCTGGTCGCGACCCATCGCCTTATCGCGTACGACGTGTGGTGGCAACTGGCCGCCGGTCGCTGGATCCTGGATCACGGTCTTCCGACGCACGATCCATTCAGTTACGCGTTTCCGGGCAGACCGTGGATCGAGCTTCGCTGGCTTTACTGCGTCGTGCTCGAACTGATCTACCGGGTCGCCGGTGTCCACGGGCTGATCGTGGCGAAGCTACTGGCGGTCCTGGCTGCGGCATGGCTCTGGTTGCGTGCGGCCGGGGCGACGACATCGGCCGCGGCCCGCGGGTTGGGTGCGCTCGTCCTGCTGCTGGCGGTCCACGATCGATTGACGATCCGTCCGGAGCTGGCGACGTTTGTTCTTCTCGGGCTGACCGTGTGGCTCCTTCGCAGCGGGGAGGCCGCAGGCGATCGGCGGTCCGGCTGGCTCGTGCCGATCCAGATCCTCTGGTGCAACCTTCACACACTGGCCATCCTGGGCCCGATCGTGCAGACACTCCACGTCGTGACCACCCGGCGCGAAGGACGTTGGGATCGTCGGGGTCTCGTCATCGCCGTTCTTTCCTGGCTGGCCCTGCTGGCCACACCCTACGGATTCAGGGGCGCGGCGTTCCCTTTCCAGCTCTGGTCACAGATTCGGTCGGGCCATTACCTCGACCGTGTCATCGGCGAGTTCCACGGACCCCTCTCCGAACTCTGGTTTCGTGCTGACCCGCGGACGATCGGGTTCCTGCTCTGTGTGGGGGTCTCCGCCGCATCATTCGCCCTCGTACCGTGGCGACGGTCGCTGTTTCGCATCGGGCTGTGGGTCGTCTTCCTCTATCTCGGCTTGCAGGCCGTTCGCAATGTCGCGCTCTTCGGTTGGGTCGCCGGTTTCGTCACGGTGGCCAACGTGGCGGCATGGGAAGCGACGGCGTCAGAAGGGCGTCGTCGACGCGTCGATCGCGTCGTGACGACGGTCTGTTGGCTGGCGCTCTTGATCGGTGCTCCGCTGATCGTCAGCGGTGAGTGGGCGCGACGGAATCACAGCGATAAGCAGTTTGGTGTCGGTATCAGCGATCGCCGTTTCCCCATCGAGGCCTGGTCGTTCATCGAGCAGGCCAAGCTGCCGCGCCCGATCGTTCACGGTCTGGGGGACGGCGGTTACCTGGCCCATATCGGAGGGTCCGGCGAGGTGCTTGTCGACGGACGACTGGAGGTCTACGGCGAGTCCGTCTTGTCCTCGATCTTGCCCATGATCGAGACCGGCGCGGGCCTGGACCCATTCGCGTCCCGTCACGGGATCGGCACGGTGCTTGTGCGGGACCCGGTCGATCGTCCGGGGCTGTTTCAGGCCCTCGAGAAGTCTCCCGACTGGGTTGCCGTCTACGTCGATCCTCGTCACGTTGTCTTCGTGCGTATGGGGTCGGTTCCCACCTCGACACTCGAACGTTATCGGATCGATTGGCAGCGACCGGAGACCTGGAATCCGGGATTTCGCCCACCGAAGCGACCCCGGGTGTGGCCGGTCGAGGGTGGGGAAGAGCGGTTCACGTCAGAGCGAATGGGGTTGTTGTTGACGTCTGTCGGCAACTACGAGGACGGCGCGCACCACATCGCCGCCGCGTTGGCGGCAGGTAGTCGGAACCTCCGTGTGCAGTGGTTCGATGCCCTCTATCGTGCGGCGGACTCGTCGGATGAGCCGGTGATCGATCGGTTGATTCACAGCGACCCCGACCTGGCCCGCCTCGGCGGGGAGATCTTCCTACGACGGGATCGTCCGCGGGTCGCGCTGGCGTTCTTCGACGCCGCCTTCGACGTGCAACTCGGGGGCACCCTTTATCTCGAGCGTGCGGCGGTCGCCGCCCTGGCCGCCGGTGACGTCGACGCCTGTCGGGGTCGTCTGGAGTTGTGGCGGCGGATGGAACCGCACAGTCTCCGCCTCAGGAGAATGGAGGAGGCCCTGCAGCGATTCGGGGGGGCGGGGATGGCGACCGATCCCGACGATCCTCATCCGTCGATATAGTTTCTGCCGCGACCAGCCGATCTCTCGTGCGGTGGCCGCGAGGTTCCCGCGGCACTTCTGAATGGAAGACTCGATCAACCGTCGTTCGGCCCGGGTCTTCTTCGAATCCCGCCGTGGGCGATCGGGGAAGAGCAGCGCTTCGGTCAGCGGGAGACCGTCGGCGCGAAGGGTGGCTCGCACCAGGACGCCGTGCAGTTCGCGGATGTTGCCGGGCCACGAATGGCAGACGAGACTTCCCCAACCATCGTCGGCGAACCGCAGGGGACCTGCGCCGGTCTCTCGACGGATCCGAGACTCCAGCGTGGCGATGATCGTCGGCAACTCGTCGAGCCGCTTGCGTAGCGGTGGCACGCTGGCGCTCAGCGTCGACAACCGAAAGAACAGGTCGGCGCGGAAGCGATCGTCGGTGAGATCCCGGTGGGTGGCGGCGACAACCCTCACGTCCACCCGTCTCTCGACCGAGCTACCCACCGGACGGAAGGTCGACTCCTGGAGCACCCGCAGGAGTTTTGCCTGCAGGCCGCGGGACATCTCGCCGATCTCGTCGAGGAACAACGTTCCGCCGTCGGCGGCGACCAGCAGACCGTCACGGTTGCGGTCGGCGCCTGTGTACGCACCGCGACAGACGCCGAAGATCTCACCGTCCAGCAGGCTCTCGGCGATCGCTGCGCAGTTGACCGCGACAAACGGACCCCGACGCCGACCGCTCCAGTCGTGGATCGCACGGCTGACCGCCTCCTTGCCGACGCCGGTCTCGCCCTCGACGAGGACCGGCAGGTCGCAGGCGGCGAGCTTCCTGAGCCACGGTTCGATCGACGGGGGAACCCTGGTCGCCCCGGGTAGGGGCTCCCCCGGCGTGGACGCGACGCTCCAGCCCAGGAGCGCCGCGAAGGCCCGGCCCGCCTCCTTCAGGTCGGCCGTGGAGAGCGGAGACGGTCGCTGAAACTCCAGCGCCAGGAGCAGGTCGTCATGGCCGTCGACACGCGCGATCACGACTCCCCCGGGAGGGGACCGCGGACCGTGGTACAGCTGGATGGGGTCGGCCTGGCGGAGGAAGCGGTCCAGCAGGCTACGAGCGGGAGCCCCGTCGCCCGTAGAGAGTAGGGGATGGAACCTCTCCCCCAGACGGCGCCCCAGCCAGCCTCGCCGGGCCCCACAGCCGCGAACGGTTTGTGCGAGAAGCTCGTCGCCGACGATCGACCCCTCACCACAGGCCACACAGGCCCGGGCTAGCTGGCGCCAGACGCCAAGCCCGGAACCGATTGACGCCGTCCGTGGCGTCGGGATATCCTCGAAATCCATCGGAACCACCTTGCCAGAACCTCTCACCGACCTTAACCCCCGTCCCATGAATCGATTGACGGACGTTTTCCCCCTGAGTTCCTACGACGCAACCCGGATGGATCGATGAGCTATTACCGACAGGGCCCTTCTCGGCCGGGCGGCGGCATTCAGATCGGGCTTCCCGGTGTCACGCCGATGGTCAAGGCGATCATCGTCACCACCGTGGCCATGTACGTGGTGGATTTCCTCTTCAAGCAGTTCGGGGTCTACCTGGCGCTCAACTTCGGAATCGTTCCCTATAAGTTCGTCCACGGATTTGTCTGGCAGCCCCTGACCTACATGCTGCTCCACGGCGGATTCACCCACATCCTGTTTAACATGTTGATGTTATGGATGTTTGGTGGCGATCTGGAGCGGCGCTGGGGTGGGCCGGCCTTCCTCCGTTTTTACATCGTCTCCGGCCTGGGTGGGGCCTTCTTCATCGTCGTGCTGGCCTATCTGATTCCCGCCAGCTCCGTGATGATTCCTACAATCGGTGCGTCCGGAGCGATTTTTGGTGTCATGACGGCCTACGGGGTGATCTTCGGCGAGCGGACCGTCCTGATGATGATGCTGTTCCCGGTGAAGGCCCGAACGATGGTGCTGATCATGTTCGTCATCACCTTGATGTCGACCATCAGCCAGCCGGGGGACCGGGTCTCCCATGCAGCCCATCTGGGCGGCGCCATTGTCGGCTTCGCCTACCTGAAGCGTATCTGGCGGGTGGGGGAGTTCTACCGAGAGCTGCGTTGGAAGTATCAGCGACGTCGGTTCAAGGTCATGGACAAGCAGGACACCGACCGCTGGACCCACTGAACCCGCTGAACGTTGTTCACGTCGACGACCTCAGGCGTCGGTCCGCAAGCGCGACGGAAGCAAACCCATAAAACGCCTAAAACCCAGAGCTGACAGGGGTTTTCGTTAATTCATGACTGTTGACACTGTGCAATGCGGTGCATACACTATTGCAATCGACCCGGTATGTGCGATGTGTGATGTCTCGACGGGTACCGAGCACACAACAACGACATGCTCTAGGGGGGGCGCGTGACTCGACGACACGACACAATGAATCCGTTTGGATCCTTGTTGCCCGTGCGTCTGCCTGCCTCGATCCCATCTGCCCCGCCGAGATGTCGCTACCTCGGGGCGGAGGCCAAGAAACAAACTAAACAACGGCGACGGGTACGTACCGTGACCCAGCGGGTGGGTCAAGCGGTTTTGGGCTAGTTCCGGTTACCGAACGACGACTCCCCCCAGTCATTGCGCGGCACCGGGACCTACTAGGGGCTACACACATTGAATTCTACGACGAAGGATCGGACTCTTCTGTCGCGTTACTTCTCCGAGATCCGCGATTACCCACTTCTCACCAAGGAACAAGAACAGGATCTTGCACGCAATGTGAAGCAGGGCTGCAAGGACTCCTTGAATGAGTTGATCGAGTCCAATCTGAGTTTCGTCGTCAAGGTCGCCAGCGAGTATCGCAACCTCGGCCTCCCGTTCGAAGATCTGCTCAACGAGGGCAACCTCGGTCTGATCGAGGCCGCCCAGCGTTACGACGACGCCAAGGGCACCAAGTTCATCACCTACGCCATCTGGTGGATCCGTAAGTCGATCCTGAAATCCCTCAGCGAGCATTCCAGTCTGGTCCGGGTCCCGACCTACCAGATGAAGAAGGTCCGCGAGATCCGCGACACCGAGAACATCCTTCGCCGCAGCCTGGGTCGGAAGGCGACCCGGGAAGAGATCTCCACGAGTCTGGAGCGCAGCGTCGCGAAGATCGACCAGGTCCTGCAGTTCAGCCTTCGCGAGATGAGCCTGGACGACAAGGTCGGCAAGGACCGTGAGACGCCGATTTCCGATTACCTCGTAGACGACACCTCCCACAGCCCCGAAGAGAGTCTGATCCGTCGCGAGGCCAACAACCTGGTCGAAGAGGCGATGCATCACCTCACGCAGCAGGAGAAGATCGTTCTCTACCATCGATTCGGTATGTCCGGCGGCCCACAGCTCACCCTCAAGGAGATCGGCGAGATGATGAGCATCAGCCGGGAGCGTGTGCGGCAGATCGAGTGTCAGGCGAAAACGCGGCTCCGTAAGCTGTTCGCCCGCACGCGCCTCGTCCGTTCGCCCAGTCGACGACCGCTTCCCGTTCGCTCCATCGGGCGGAGTCCGCACGTCACTCATTGATCCGCGTCTTGCAAGCGCTGGTCGCTCTCCCATAGACTCGTCCCTGTGGATCATCCTCGATCTTCGGGAGCGGCTGCGTGGATCTCCGTCACGATTGGGAATCCGAGTCGGTAGACGCCGACCCGCGTCGGCAGACGACGATGGATTGGCCGCGGCTGTTTGCCTGCGAGACGGCGACCGACGCGTTGACGGTGATCGCCGGTTGGCTGGGCCCACCGATCCTCGGTCTCCGTCTCGGCGAGTCCTCCCGCCTCCATGCCGCCGTCGCCGAGTGGCGGATCTCCGACGACTGTCGTGCGACCCGTCGTTTCGAACGAATCGTCGCCGGCCAGCCGAGCTGGACGCTGACCCTCTCCACCGCGTTCGACCCCCACGAGCAGTTGTCCTTCGATCAGGCGGCCTGGGCCCTGGCGGCGTGGCGACAGCAGCGTGTCGAGCGTGACCGTGAACTGCTGCGGCTTACCGCTCACACGCAGGAACTCAACCTGATCCAGGTACTCGGGCAGCGATGTGCCGAGGCCCGCACGCCGGCCGAGTTGTTCGCGGCGGGTGTGGAGATCCTGGAACGAAGCGAGCTGGCCGCCTCGATCGTGGTCGCCCACGATGTCGGCGGTGACGCGGTGATCGAGTTCCACGGTGGCGCGCCGGACGACCCGACCCACCGCAAGGACTGGCTGCGTCGCGCACGTGGAATCCTCGGCTGGAGACAGGACCGCCAGGTGACCCTGCAGGTCGAACAGGCGACGGGACCCCTGGCCGGTGTCGACGAGGAGAGTCTGGTCATCCTGCCGTTGCTCCGCGGAGATCGCGTCGTGGCCTGCTTGATCCTGGTGCCGACCGCCGCCGCCGTCGATCGCGAGATGCGTCTTGCGTACAGCGCCGGCAACCAGATGGCGCTCCATCTCGATCGCATCCTGACCGTGATGGAGGTCGAGTCCGATCGAACACGGAGCCTCCTGGCGTCGTTGCCACAGGCGGTCGTGCTCCTCGATGCCGGGCAGCGAATCGTACTGGTGAATCCCGCGGGTGAGGAGTTGCTGCGGGGATTCGAGTTGGAGCCCAGCGGCCCGGCGGGCCCCCTGATCGCGACGCTCGGTATCGAGAATGCCGTCGGTCGTGTGGAGGCGGACGAGCAGCTCGTGGTCGAAGACGAGGTCTACGGTCAACCGGATCGAGCCATCGCCGTCACCGTTTCGTCGGTGCCTGCGCCCGGCGGGAAGTTCCTGGCCATCGTTCTTGCCGATGTCAGCGAACGACGACGAAGCCAACAGCGTCTGGCCCATTCGGAGAAGATGACCAGCCTCGGTCAGATGATCTCCGGCGTCGCGCACGAGTTGAACAACCCGCTCAGTAGTGTGCTGGGGTACGCACAGCTCCTGGCGCGCGCCGGTGCCGATGAGACCGGCCGCCGCCGCCTGGATACCCTCGAGCGCGAAGCCCAACGATGCCAACGGATCGTTCAGAACTTGCTTTCGTTTGCGCGTCGTCGTGGAAACGAACACGCACCCACCTCCCTCAACGAGGTCGTCGAATCGGTCCTGGGTCTGCTGGGTTATCAGCTGCGCGTGTCCGGCGTGGACGTCCAGCACACCCTGGACCCGTCATTGGCGGCGCTGACGGCGGATCGTCATGAGCTGCAGCAACTGCTGGTCAATCTTCTGACCAACGCCAAGCATGCGCTGCAGGGGCAGGACGGCCAGAAGCGGATCGAGATCCGAACCGGCACGACGGTGGATGACACGTTGTGGCTCGAGGTCGAGGACAGCGGTCCGGGGATTCCCGAGGCGATTCGTCACAAGATCTTCGAGCCGTTCTACACCACGAAGGGCGAGGGCGAGGGGACCGGTCTCGGCCTGTCCCTGAGCTACGACATCGTGCGGACTCACGGCGGCCGGATAGCGGTCTCCGACGGGTCCCAGGGTGGGGCGCTGTTCCGGATGGTCTTCCCTCCGGCCGGTCGCGCCGCAACGGGTGGGGTGGACGGGACGGTCGGCGATTCGATTGTCGTAGCACCGCCATCGTTGCGCGCCGCGACGATCCTCGTGGTGGATGACGAGAAGGATGTCGCGGCCATGATCCGCGATGCGTTGGCGGAGGACGGTCACACGATCCGTCATGCCCATGACGCGACAACCGCGATGCAACTCTTGCGTGAAATACGTTTCGACCTGTTGATCACGGACCTGCGAATGCCCGGTGTCGATGGGGCGCAACTGATCGAGGAGATCCGCCGCGCCGAGGGTACGGCGAACCTGCCCGTGCTTCTGACCACCGGTGACACGATCAGTGCGGAGGCCGGGGGGCTGCGCGAGTCCCTGGAGGTCGGCTGGATTCAGAAGCCCTTCGAACTGGACGACCTCCGTCGCGCCGTCGCGGAACGGTTGGTCCGCGACTGAGCGGCAGGATGCGGCACCTCGTCATCGGAACTGCCGGTCACATCGATCATGGCAAGAGCGCCCTGGTCCATGCACTGACCGGGACCGACCCCGATCGTCTGGACGAGGAGAAGCGAAGGGGCATCACGATCGAGTTGGGCTTTGCCGATCTTCCGCTCGATGACACGCGCACGTTGTCATTCGTCGATGTGCCGGGGCACGAACGGTTCGTGCGTCACATGGTGGCGGGCGCGACGGGGATCGAGGCCGTGATGCTGGTCATCGCGGCCGATCAGGGGATTCAGCCCCAGAGCCGAGAGCATCTGCAGATCTGTGAACTGCTGGGCGTTCGCCGTGGAGTGGTCGTCCTCACCAAGGTGGACCTCGTCGACGACGACCTGCGGGACGTCGCCACACTCGAGGTTGAGGAGTGGTTGACGGGTTCGTTTCTCGAAGGGGCACCGATCGTGCCGGTCTCCGCAAAGACCGGCGTGGGGATCGAGGCGTTACGCGCGGTCCTCGCCGATTGTTGCGACGCCGTGACCGAGTCCGGTCGGTCGTCTGTCGTGCGACTGCCGGTCGATCGCGCGTTCACGCTTCGTGGCTTCGGGACCGTTGTCACCGGCACGCTCGTCGGCGGACAGCTACAGACCGGCGACGAGCTGGAGATCCTGCCCTCCGGCACCCGCGCAAGGATTCGCGGCCTGCAGGTTCATCGCCAACCGGTGGAGATGGCCCACGCCGGTCGACGGGTTGCCGTCAACCTGCAGGGCGTCCACCCCGACGAGGTGCCCCGCGGCTCAACCCTGACACGACCTGGGCAGATGTTGCGCACACGTCGTGCGTGGGCGCGTGTCTCGGTGGGCCCGGAAATGCCGGAGGCCCTGGCACGAAACGGACAGGTCCGTTTTCATCAGGGCACCACCGACGGTCCGGCGCGAATCCGATTGCGCCGGGTCGAGGCAGGCGGGACCTACGCCGCCGAGTTGACGTTCGACGAGCCGTTGGCCCTGGCGCCGGGCGATCGTTTCGTGCTCCGTCGCCCGTCGCCGATCGACACCATCGGAGGCGGCGTGGTCGTCGATGCCCAGCCACCGCCGCGGGCGCTGACGGACGAGGTCACGCTCAACGATCCCGAGGATCTCGCGGCAGTCCTGGTGGATCGGCTACGACAGGCCGGGTCGAGCGGACTCGAGGTCGCGGAGCTTTCCGCCGCTCTGGGAGTCACCGATGAGGAACTGGCGAGCCAACTGGACTCCCTGGAGTCGGCGCAGGTCGTCGGCACACGGGCGATCGAACAGGAGGCCTGGTCCGCCGCCGGGCAATGTCTCGCGGATGCCGTCGGCACGCTCCACGAACAAGAACCGCTGAAGGTCGGCTTCAATCGGGAGACCGTCCGCGCCGAGGCCGCGCTGGAACTCCCGCAGGATCTCCTGCGAAAAAAGCTGGACGAATTGGCCGACGCCGGCGTCGTCGAACTGACCGGAGATCGTGTGCGGCGCGTCGGGCATGAGATCCGGCTGAGTCCGGCGCAGCAGCGCATCGCAGACGGATTGACCGAGACTCTCAGGGCGGAAGGTCTCGAGCCCGGCGACCCTCTGGCGAAGGTCGCGAGTGCCGAGCGTCCAGGGGTGACCGCTCTCGTCGATCTGTTGGTGGACCAGGGGCGGCTCGTTCGTCTCCACGACGGCAAGCTGTTCCACCCGGGGGCGATCGAGGGGTTGAAGGCCAAGCTGAAGACGTTTTCTGAGGGGCAGCGCTCCTTCGCCGTGGGGGAGTTCAAGGAACTGGCCGGGATCAGCCGGAAGAATGCGATCCCGCTCCTGGAGCACCTCGACGCCACCGGTGTGACACGTCGTCGGGGCGATTCCAGGGAGATTTTGCTCTGAGCGACCGCGATACGTCCCGTTCTGGCATCCGCCTGGGCAGTGTAGTAAGTTCGCCCTGAGGGTCCTGGACGCGGTTCTGCGGCATCCTCGAAGGAGACAGCATGGCACGCCTCGCGCTATTCGGAACCCTCGGTGGGCCGGAACTGCTGATCATCTTCGGCATCCTCATCTTGTTATTCGGTGCCCGCAAGATTCCCGATCTCGCCCGAGGTCTCGGTGAGGGGATCCGTGGTTTCCGTTCGTCCCTCCGTGGGGGCGACGACGACAACGGCGGTCAATCCGATAAAGGCGCCAACGGCTCGTGAGTCGTCGGACCGCCCCCCGGTCCGTCAGTCCGCTCATCGCACGACAGAAGCGGGCTGCTGATCGATTGCGACGTCAGGTGATGGAGGAGGACGGCTCCCTCGATCATCCCTATTTTCGAAAGCTCCAAAGACGCGTCGCACGATTCCGCGAGCAGGTGTCTCGCTCCGAGATGGATCGGGATCTAACGACGGCCGGACTGATCTACATCGGGGACTTCCACGCGACTCCGGCGGCCCAGGCCGAGGCCGCCGATCTTCTCCGCCGACTCTCTCTGTCCGATCGACCGCTCGCCCTGGGCGTCGAGTTCGTCTACGCGCGGCAACAACGCTTGCTGGACCGACGGCAGTCGGGGGAGTTGGACGACGCGACATTCCTGCGTCGCATCCATTACCGCGAGGAGTGGGGTTATCCTTGGGCCGGATTCCGCGCGGTTCTTGACGCCGCCCGCGATCTGAACGTCCCCGTGCATGCCCTCGACGCCCCGCCGCGCGGCGGCTACGGTGGCGTCGCCGTTCGCGACGAACATGCGGCGCGGCGGATCGCCGGTCTCGTGGCACAGGATCCCGCACGACGCTGGTTGATCCAGTTCGGCGAGTCCCATCTGGCAAAGACCCATCTTCCCAGTCTGGTGCGTCGCAGGCTCAAGCGTCATGGCATCGACACGCCCTCCCGCGTCGTCCTGCAGAACGCCGAGACGCTGTACTGGCAACTGGTCGGTGCGGGATTGCCTACCGACAGACCGGTACGAATCGACGACGAGGCGTGGTGCCTGTTCAACACCGGGCCCCTGGAGAAATACGAAGCCTACCGACAGGTGCTCGATCGTTGGCGTGGCGACACGCACCACGACGACGAGATCGACCTGACACCGGCGGTCCATCATCTGATCGAGGTGCTCTGTGGTTGGCTCGAGATCCGGCCCGACCGCAAGCGACTCCATCATCGCGCGGGCTGGAGCGAGGATCTCGTCGATGCGTTCCCCGAGGTCTACAGTGGCCCCGAAGCCGAGCAACTGTTGCAACCGATCATGGAAGAGCGGGGTCGGCGTCCCGCCGAGATCGACGAGGCTAGGCTGATCCTCGATCGTCGTGGAGCGCTCTACGATGCCCGTTCCAACACGATTTTCCTGCGGGCCTACCTACCGGGGGCCGCCGCGGGTGTCGGTGCCAAGTTCCTCCGTACCGCACTCACCGGTCGGTTGTTCATCTCGCCCGACGACTTCGCCGACGACGCCGCCCAGCGGATGTACGCCCATGCCTATTCCGAGGGGCTGGCCCAACTGGGGGCCCGTCTCGTGGATCCGGCCAGCGGTGTGGCGGGGCTGGACATGGTTCGTGCGGTGCGTCCGGCCGCCGGGGCGTGGGTGGGATTGCAGGAAGCCCCGGCCGGCGAGATGCTGGACTACTGGATCGATCTCCATCGACGTTTCGAACGGTCGACCGCCACGATTCCGCCACGGGACCTGGTCGTCCAGCTACGGCAGTCCCGCCCGTTGCGTCGAGTGCTGGCGCGGGCGATCGGTCAGCGGCTCGGACGCGCGTTGTTCGCCGCGGTCCAGGACGGTTCGTTGGGGCGTGCGGAGTTGCGTCGGTTGTTTGCCCGTCCGCTCCCACCGCGTTCTGCGGCCCGTACGGTCGTTCGGTTGTTGAGGCGTCAGGGCTGAGTCAGGCGAGACGTTCACTCGCCCGCTTCGCCTCGAACGGAACCACGGTTCGATCCCCATGCCGACTCGACGCGAGCCGATACCCGAGAAGCGTCATCAACGTCTCGAAGTCGTCTCCGTCCTCGGGCCAACTGGCGTGGGACGCGATAACACGAACGACGACGGGTTCGCCTTCGGCTCGCAACACCGGTCGCTCCTCGAGTTGTTGGGTCAGCTCCCGCCAACGCTTGACGAGGTGGCCGGAACGATGTTCCGGCGTCAACACGATGAACGTCTTCCAGCCGATGCGAATGGGCGTCTCGAGACCTGTCGTGCGTAGCGCGAGACGACGAGCGAGTTCGATCGTGGCTCGCTGGCAGGTCTCCGGACCGTCGTGGGCCTGGACCTGCTCCAGCCCGTCGAACTCCAGCGCGATCAGTCCACACGGTTTGTCGCCGGTCTCCACGCCGATACGACGGGTGGCCTCCACACGTAGGTAGCGTGCGTTGGGGAGCCCCGTCAGCGGATCGGTGAGCGAGGCCGGGAGTTGTCCGGGGACCCCGTGGTCGTCTCGCTGCCGTGTGACGCGGGCGAATGGCCCGCAGAGTAACGCAAGCCGTCGCTCGTCGGTCAGGCCGAAGGTGCGATCCTTGTCGTCGTACAGCGCGAGAACCCCCACCGCCCGTCCATCCCGGATAAGAGGGACCGCGATGCCGGTCTGTAGGCTCCGTAGTCCGTCGCTGCCGGCGATACCGTCGAGGTCGTGGGTCGTCTGACGATCGGCCCTCGGTGCGAGGGTCTCCGGCGGGACACAGTTCACCACTCGACGCGACGCAAGACTGTGACCGGCCATGCGCGAGTCGGCGGACGAGATCCTCAGGCCGACGAGTTCGTCAGCGGCCTGGCCGTCGGCGAACAGTGGCGTCAACCGATTCTCATCGTCGGTTCCGAAGACCACCAGCGTTCGATGGGGTAGCCACTTCCTCAGGTTCGCGGACAGAAGTGTCCAGCGTTCGGGTTCTCCCAGCTCGTAGTCGGCGATGCGCTCCATGTCGTAGAGCGTGCAGAGATAGGCCTCCCGTTCCTTCATCGAGAATGTCTCGTCGTCGGTTTCCTCGATCTCCACGCTGCCGACCGCGGCGGCATTGGAGCGTAGATGGTCGACCAGGGCTTCAACCACCGTGGGGTCGAACATGTGGCCGCTCTGTTCGTTCAGGTAGTCCAGGGCTCGAGACTCGGTGTAGGCGGCTCGATAGGGACGGTCGGAGACGAGGGCGTCGTAGCAGTCGACGGCGGAGAGGATCCGGGCACCGAGGGGGATCTCGTCTCCCGCCAGTCCGTCGGGGTAACCGGTGCCGTCCCAGCGTTCATGATGATGTCGGACCGCATCCTGCACAGCCTGGGGAAAGTCGATGCTCGAGATGATCTCGGCGCCGACACCGGGATGCATCCGCACCTGACGCCACTCGTCCGCGTCCAGGCGGGCCGGCTTGTCGAGGATCCGACGCGGGACGGCGATCTTCCCCACGTCGTGGAGGATCGCGGCCATCGACAGGGATCGACACTCCGGCGGTGTGAACGAGAACCGCCGGGCCAGTGCCTTGCAAAGTTCGCGGACACGATCGAGGTGGTGTCGCAACTCCCGATCCTCGACGACCAGCGAGTGCGCCAGGGCCCGGGCGATGGAGTCATGGACGTCGTGGGTCGTTTCATCGAGGGCGGCCCGCGTTGCGCGTCGACGCCCATAGGCCACGCCACCCGCAAAGCCGAGTAGCGCGAAGAGCGTGACCCAGATCCAGCGGGCACCTCCCGAGAGCGAGTAGAGGTTGGCAAGAAACGGAACGGTGGCCAACGCGAGGGCAACCTCGACACCACGGGCCCACAATCGCGTGCGCGAGAACGGTGCCGATTGCTGAACACAGAAGCGTCGCAGGTGCGAGAGCGCCGTGTCGACGCCGACGACCATCAGCGAGAACCCGAGCATCGCAACGATGGATGTCAGCATGCCGGCCGGTCCGACATCGGCGATCCAACTGTAGGTCACCGCGCCCAGCGTTACGGCGATGGCCGATTGGGACAACTCGTACCCCCATCGACCCGGGGACAGTGGGGCATGGCGTTGACGACGATGGGCATCGGCCAGCCGCGCCAACAACCCGCAGGCCACGGCCAGAGGGAAACCGGACAGATGTTGCGCCAGCAAGACGATGGGTAACGAGATCGCGATGGGGCCCACGCGGTGGGAGCGAAGGGGAAGCCCACCGGCCAGAGTGGCGATCAAAATCAGGGGCCACATGGTTGTGGCATCCTGAGAAGAGAACGCCGCCAGCCCCCAGACCGCCATCGAGACGCCGAACCCCTGAACCGCACCCAGGATAATCTCCCGGGGAAGCGGCGATTTCCCTTTGTTTTTCAGCGTTTCACTCCCCGGATGACGGATCGGACTCGCAGAGTCAAACCTAGGGCCGGATTGCCAAGGGAGGCAAGGGGAAGCCGGTTGAGCCACGCCATGGGGGTACGTATAATCCTGCTATTCAAAAACGCGATTTTGGCAACGTGGAGTGGACCGAATGGCAAAGACGAATGAGGAGATCGCGCGACGGGTCTATCGAGCACTGAAGACGCCGTCGGACGATAACCCTCGCACGGATCCAATCCTCGCGTTTCATTTCAAGAACAAAGACGACTACATCATGGTCCGCTGTAACAAGACGCCCGAGGTATCCATCAAGGGCAAGGACCAGACCGCCGGTGAAGTCAAGTTCTTCGCCTACAGCGACTTCTCCGATTTTCGTGAAGACGATGTCCTGTTTCGATTGAAGGACGAGGTCAAGTTGATCGAGCTCTACCGGAACGGGGCGGTCCAGGCGCAGCAGTTTGATTCGTGGGCCGTGTTCAGCAAGTGGCTCGACACGCTTGACGACAACGGCGTGCAGATCTCCCTGAAGCTTCCCTGTCTCGTCTACGCGGCGGTGCGTGGCCAGCAGCCCTCGATGCAGAACTTCATCGTCGAGGCGATCAAGGAATCGCTGCGTAACGGCTCGGACTCCTGACCCGCCAAGCGACCAGGGGAGTTCAGGCGACGCTCGTCGGTCTCCTGCTCTGCCTCGCTGCGCTCCCGCTAGCCAACGCGATGCCGCCCCTGATCGAGGGCGAGGTGCGTCCCGGGCAACAGGGTGTCGCGCGGACGGCGATCGTGGGTCGGGAGATCATCGAGATCCCGTTGACGGTCCTCGGCGTGCTCGATGACCAACTCGGTGCGGGGATCGATCTGTATCTCGTCCGGCTGGAAGGTCCCATCGCCGAGGAGGTCGGTGTCGCCGCGGGGATGAGCGGGAGCCCCGTCTTCATCGATGGACGTCTGGTCGGTGCCCTGTCCTATCGGATGGGAAGCCTCCCGACTTCCGCCATCGCCGGTGTCACACCGATCCACGCCATGTTGGACGCCCGACGTTACGGGGCGAGCGCGGAGACCCCGACATTGAGCCTGTCCGACGGGATGGTCCAACCGATCGGAACCCCGGTCCATGTCTCCGGGCTGCATGGCGCGCTGCGTGGGTGGACCGCCGAGCGTCTCTCAGAAATGGGCATGACCCTGGTACCGGGAGCGGGAGAGGATCCCACCATCGGCGATGCCGCGAATCTGGTCGGTGGCTCGCCGGTGGGCGTGGCGCTGACCCGTGGTGATCTGAGTATTACCGCCACCGGCACGGTGACGATGGTCGACGGCCAGACGGTCTGGGCCTTCGGTCACCCGTTCATGGGTCGCGGGCGGGTCGAGATGCCGATGGTTCACGCGGAGGTCGTCCACACCCTCGGAGATCTCGCCGGCTCGTCCAAGTTGGCCAGAACCGGACGCGTGCTCGGCGCCATCGTCGAGGATCGGCTCACCGCCGTCGTCGGCGAGATCGGTCGTCAGGCAGCGATGATTCCGATGACGATCTCGTTGGCCCAGGAGGGCCGACTGGAGGAGCCGCTACGGATCGAGGTCGTGCGTCACGACGCGTTGACACCGCTTCTGCTGGCGGTGGCCTCGGCCAACGTCCTGTCGAATCGGCTCGGCGTCGAATCCGAGATGACGATCTATGCCCACGCACGTGTTCGGCTGCAGGGGCACGAACCGCTGGTCCTGGAGTCGATGAACTCCGGCAGCGGTGGTGCGGTGGCGTTCGGTCTCGCCGCCGATCTCCAGGCCTCCATCGGTGCCCTGTGGGACAACCCGTACGAACCGCTGGAGATCGAGGGGGTCGATGTCACCCTGCGGGCGTCTCCGGAGCGACGGGAGTATCGCCTGGTCGAACTTCAATACGACCGCGGCGCCCTGCGTCCCGGCGAATTGCTCCGGGTGCGATGCGTGATGGAGTCCTATCGTGGCGATCGTCGGGTTGAGACTCTCGAGGTCGCCTTGCCTCGCGACGTGGATTTCGAACGACTGGCGTTGGCCGTCGGTTCCCCGACCGATGTGGCTCGTGCCCTGGGTCGGCGAGATCTTCGTCGTGCACTGAGCGCCGTCGATCTCGATCCACTCCTGCAGATCGTCTCGCAACGACGCCCGGCTCATCAATTGACGGCTGTCCTCTATCGGTTCGCCGACGGCGTTGCCCATCGCGGGCTCAGCCTCGGAGAACTTCCACCGACCGCCCGTCGACTGATCGGAGACGGCACCACCCTGCGACGAAACGTCGTCGATCGAATCGTCGAATTCGATCGTGTCGAGTTCCCGCTGGACGGTCCCGTCACCGGCGGGCTCGTGCTGGGACTACAGATCGACCCCAAACTGGAACCGGAGACCCGACCATGAGAGATCCATCCACCCGTTGTGTTGTCCCGTGGGTCCTGGGGCTCGTTCTCCTGACCGCCGGCTCCGCGGGGGGTGCAGAGACGGCGCAGTACTCCACACCCCAGGCGCTGGCACAGGGAACCCTGGACGGCACGTTGATCGATGCCGACGGCCGCCTCGCACTTGCTCCGGAGGTCGAAACCCTGTGGGGGCCGGAAGAGGGGATCGTCTGGCGGGTGACCCACGACGGTCGCGGGGGAGTCTTTGCCGCACTCTCGGGACCGGCACGCCTGCTGCACATCGCCGCCGACGGAGAGACGGCGATCTGGCACCAACCCGAGGACGAACAGCTGTTCACCGCCGTCGCGACCGATCCTGCCGGTCACGCCCTGCTGGGCGCGACGCCCTCCGGCGAGGTGTGGAAGTATTCGGCGGCCAACGTCGGCGAGAGGCTCGTGGAGACCGACGCCGCGTTCGTCTGGGCGCTGTCCGTCGCCGACAACGGCGACCTGTGGGTCGGCACCGGTGTGCCTGGCCGGGTCCTGCGTGTTCGGGACGGCGTCTCGTCGATCGTCCACGAGACCGCACAGGATCCCGTCCGCTGTCTCCTTCCGCTGGACGACGGCGGCGTTCTGGTGGGGACCGGCGGGCAGGGCCACATCATCCGGATATCCGGCGACGGGCGACCGTACGTCCTCTACGATGCCGACTCGCCGGAGATCGTCGCCCTGGCGCGGGATGAAGACGGCGTGATCTACGCCCTGGCCGTCGGTGGTGCCAAGCTGCCTGGTCGCGCCGATCGTGCCGCTCGTGGCGCGGGCGCCAAGACGCCTCAGGTCCAACAGACGGTGACCGTCCGTGCCAAGCCCGATGAGTCGGACGACGCGGGAAGCGAACCGAAGGAAAAAAAAGACGACAAGTCCGCGCCCGGTCGGGACGGCGGTCCGCAGAAGCTGTCGGCGACACCCGGCGGAACGGTTTATCGCATCGAGCCCGACGGTGCCGTCCACACACTCTGGGAGACCGTCGACGAGATGCCGTTCGCCATGGCCCGTCGTGAGGACGGACTCCTGGTGGTGGCGACCGGTGCGCAGGGTCGTCTTCACATCATCGATCCGACGACCGGACACGCGTCCCGGCTGTTGCGGGTCTCCGCCAATCAGGCCAGCGCCCTGACCCTGGACCCCGCCGGCAGCATCTGGGTCGGCGCGACCCACGACGCACGGATAGAACGGATCCACGCAGAGGTGCGGGCGACGGGGCGGTATCTGTCGCCGGTCGTCGACGCAGGGACCATCGCCCGCTGGGGGCAGGTGACGGTCCGGGACGAGCCCGGAACGTCCGGGACGCTGCGTACGGAGATCCGTGTCGGCAATACGGAGTCGGCGGACGAGACGTGGTCCGATTGGGTCCCGTTGCAGAAGGCGGGAGAGGACGGCCTCACGGCCCGTCGTGCGCAGATCCGTCTGCATCTTGCCGCACGGGGTGGCAAGGGGCCGCGGGTCAGCGGTTATTCCCTGCATTACCGTGTCCACAATCGTCGACCGCAAGTCATGGCCCTCGACATCGAGCGGCCGGGAGTGATCTGGGTTGCAGGTCCGACGCAGAGCAGCAGTCGGTTGGGGCCGGTGATCGCCAACGACCCCGTTGCGAGACGGGCGATGGCCAGCCTGAGTCGTCCCGCACCTCGTTCGAACGGAGCCGTGCGCAAGGGGTACGAGCCCGGCGCCAGGACCTTTCGATGGCTGGCCAGGGATCAGGACGGCGATCGACTTCGGGCAACCCTCGCGGTGCGTCGGGAGGGCGGCGAGACCTGGTTCCCGATCGCCCGCGACCTGGAGACGACCTACTACAGCTGGGATGCCCGGGGAATGCCCGACGGTGCTTATCGTGTTCGTGTCACCGTGGACGATCAGCTCGATCATCCCGACGGCGAGGGGCGTCGTCATCAGAAGGTGAGCGACCTATTCGAACTGGACAACACGCGACCTCGCGTCGCAGATCTGAAGATCCGATCCGACGGCAACGGGTGGCGTGTTCAGTTCTCCGCTGCGGACCCCGAAGGCGCGGTCGCCGCGGTTGAGATGGCCGTGGATGGGGGGCAGTGGCGGTCCGTCACGCCGCTCGACGGGGTGGCCGACTCAGGAAGCGAGCCCTGCGAGGTCTGGGTGGAGGCGCTCCGAAACGAGGAGGGCCGGTCCCTTCAGCTTCGGGTGACCGATGCCGCCGGTAACCTGGGCGGAAATATGAAACGGTTAAGCAAGGACGGCGCTAGCTCTCGCTGACGACCAGGTTCTCCCAGTCCGGAATCTCCGGCGGGGAGTCGGGTCGGGCGAACAGGTACCCCTGGGCGCAACGGACACCGGCCTCGGCCAACTTCTCCAGCTCTGCCTGTTGCTCGACCCCCTCGGCAATCAGGGTGATCGACGTATTGTCGGTAAACCGGCGAATCGTTCGGATCAACTCTCGTTTGATCGGATCCAGGTGTAGGTCGCGCACCAGCGACATATCGACCTTCAGGAAGTCCGGGCGGATCTCGGCGATCGCCTGAAGACCGGCGTAGCCCGACCCCACGTCGTCCATGGCCAGTTGGTAACCGATGCTGCGAACCTCGTCGAGGAATTCTCGCAGCGCTCCGAAGTCCTGGACGACGGAATGCTCCGTGAGTTCGAAGACCACCCGGTCCGGTGTCAGGCCCGCGCTCCGTAGCAATTCGGGCAGGCCACTCATCTGCAACTGGGGATCGCTGAACGAATCCGGCTCGATGTTGAGGAACAGCCTCTGACCCGACTCGAGGGTCGGTAGACCTTCGATCGCCTTCTTGCGGCAGAGGCGTTCGACGGCCCACAGTGCGCCATTGTCACGGGCGACCTTGAAGAGACGATCGGGCGTCTGAAACGCGCCGTTTGGAATGCGGGTCAACGCCTCGTAGCCGAGGATCCGTTGGGCGACGAGATCGACCACCGGTTGGTAGACGGTCTTGACCTGCTCGGAGCGCAGTAGTCGGTGCAGGCGAATCGCGTGAGTTCGCTCTTCGCGCTCACGCTGGCCGAGACCATCGGCAAACGCCTGCTCGAGGCCGCCATAGATGATCCGGCGGGTATCGACGCCCTCGTCGTGGCTCATCAACGCACCGCCCAGATAGACGCCGAACTTCTCCACGTCGTCGGCCGGGAGAGTCTTGCCCAGGTGGGCCTTGATCCCACGGGAGAGACGATGGCGTACCCGTGTCAGGTCACCCTTGTCCAACGCACGCTCTTCCCGGGGTGGCCCCAGGAGCACGACAAACGTGTTGCCGGCGACAAGCGGATCCAGGATGACATCGCTCTGTCTCAGCCGGCTCGATTGGAAACGGGTCAGGAAGACCGAGATCTCCTTGAGGATCGCTTCGTAGGTGGACCATCGATTGCGGGACAACTCGTTGCCCTCACTGAGGACCGTGATCGAGAGCAGCCCCAGCTGGCGGCGCTCCGAGAGTTGCTCCTGTATCTGACCGAGCAGCACGACCAGGCTCGGCAGCTCGGGGAGTCGGGCGGCAGCGGTGTCGCCGGGCAGAGTCATGCCCATCGGACTCTTCACCGGTGCTCCCCCTCGGATCGATCGTCAGCGGCCATCGCAGGCTGGTCCACGACATCCGCTGCGTCACCGATGCGCACGCCACGAAACCGTGTCACGCGGTTTCGCCCGCCACGCTTGGACTCGTACAGGGCCTTGTCGGCGTTCTGAGTCAACTCGTGAGAGTCGCATCCGTCACGGGGGAATTCGGCGACTCCACCGCTGATCGTCAGAACTCCGTTGGGCTGATTCTCCTGGAGCTCGAACTTGTACGCCTCGATGGCGGCGCGGATCCGCTCCGCCGCAACCATGGCCTCCGCTCCTTGGGTGTCGGGCATGGCGACGATGAACTCCTCGCCGCCGTATCGACAGACCCAGTCGCTGGGACGCACGCAGTTCTGGACCAGTTTCGACAACGAGCGCAACAGCGCGTCGCCGGCCGGATGACCGTTGGTGTCGTTGTAGTTCTTGAAATGATCGATGTCGAAGATGAACAGCGATACCGGGCGCGCATCGCGATCCGACTCGTAGATCATCTCGCTGAGAGACTTCATGAAGTGTCGCTTGTTGAGCAGCCCGGTCAGACCGTCGTGGTTGGCCTGCGCCGTCAACCGCATCCGGTAGTGACTGTTGACGAGGGCCAGGGATCCCAGGTTGGTCACCAGCTGAAACATCAGCTTCATGTCCCGCGGATAGTTGTTCACGCCGCTGATGGCGATCACACCCAGAACCTCTTCGTTGCTACGATGATTGTGATGGAGCAGCGGGCCGACGATCTCGGGTCGGACCATCGGATGGTTGTCCTTGATCGTCACGCCGTCGGTGGCCATCGGATTGGCCCAACTCTCGCTGAGCATCTCCAGCTTGTTGGCAGCGACCCAGCCAATCTTGCCCTCTCCGAACGGAATGGAGCGAAGGGCCGGTGGGACGTCGGTCAGGCCCCGCTGTTCGGCGAGATGCAGGACCGGGTCTCGTCGCTCTCCACTGGTGTCGTGTGCCGTGGCATAGAACAGGACCTTGTTCGGGTCGAAGATCGCCGTGATCAACTGGATGATCAGCCCCGGCACATCTCTGGAGTTCAGGTCCGCGCGGTTCAGCTCGCGAACGACGCTCGGTAGGGATCGTGCCAGCGCCGCGATGGTTTCCTGCTCGCTCTTGATCTTGCCGAGGAGTCGACTCTGATCTTTAGCCTGTTTCTCGGCACGCTCCAACTTGCGTCGGGTGGCAAAGAGGTCGGTCTTGAGTTGTCGGCGTCCCAGGCGAGACACAACGGCACCCACCAGCAACGCAGTTACCGCGACGACCCCGGAGAGCAGTTCCGGCTGTTGCAGGACCGAATTGAACACACGAACCCTTTTTTCGTGTGAGTCTTCATTGCAAGGAACGTTCCCATTTCACGACCGGAGGGCTTCGAGCTATCCCCATGCAAACGAACGACTTACAATATTGACGATCTTCTAATTACCCCGATGACCCGACGTCGATTGGCGGACGGTCGTCGTTCGCTGCCCCTCAACGTCACCTCGATCACCGAATTGGCGTTGCAATCTCGGCCCGACGGAGGCCTCGAGGGCCCTGTGTACAATGCGCCGCATGTTGCGGGTCAACGAGATTTTTCACTCGATTCAGGGCGAGTCGACCCATGCCGGTCGCCCCTGCGTCTTCGTCCGACTGACCGGCTGCAACCTCCGATGTAGCTGGTGCGACACCGCGTACGCTTTTCACGAAGGTCGGACCATGAGTGTGGACGAGGTCTGCGAGGCCGTGGCCGGTCACGAGTGCGACCTGGTGGAGTTGACAGGTGGCGAACCCCTTTTGCAGGCGGCCGCCATCCCGCTGATGGAAGCGTTGTTGCAGCGCGGGCACGAGGTGTTGCTGGAGACCGGGGGGAGTCTTTCGGTCGACGAGGTGCCGACGGCCGTCGGTCGGATCATCGACGTGAAGTGTCCCGGGAGCGGGGAGTCGGATCGGAACCACTGGGAGAACCTGGCCGCACTCCGGGCGGGGGATGAACTGAAGTTCGTGATCAACGATCGCGCCGACTACGAGTGGGCACGACAGGTCGTTCGTGAGCGAGACCTCGGCAAGCGATGCCCGATCCTGTTCTCGGGAGTCCACGAGTCGTTGTCGGCGACTCGGTTGGCGGACTGGGTTCTGGAAGATCGGTTGCCGGTCAGGGTCCAGCTGCAGTTGCACAAGTTGCTCTGGCCCGGCGTCGAGCGGGGCGTGTAATGGCCCGAGCGGTGGTTCTGCTCTCCGGCGGTCTCGATTCCGCCACCTGTCTCGCGTGGGCGATCCGGGAGGGTTGGGAGGCCCACGCGCTGAGTGTTCGCTACGGTCAACGACATGCCGTCGAACTGGAGCGGGCCGCGGAGTTGGCCGACGGGATCGGTGCCGCCTCCCATCGCATCGCCGACGTCGACCTCGGTTTCATCGGTGGCTCGGCCCTCACCGATCTCACCCTGGATGTCCCCGACGGCAGGGGAGTCGATGGCGGGGATGAAATTCCCATCACCTACGTTCCGGCACGGAACACGATCCTGCTCTCTCTCGCGCTGGGTTGGGCCGAGACCCTGGAGGCCGAGGCCATCGTGGTGGGCGTCAATCGGATCGACTATTCGGGCTACCCCGATTGTCGCCCGGCGTTCATCGCCGCCTTCGAGAGGCTGGCCGGTCTGGCGACTCGGGCCGGTGTCGAGGGTTGTCCGGTTCGCGTCCTCACGCCCCTGCTCGATCACGGCAAAGGGGAGATCGTTCGCCTGGCGCTACAGCTCGGCGTGGATCTTTCCCGGACGCTTTCCTGCTACGACCCGTCCCCGCAGGGCAGCCCTTGCCGGCGATGCGAGGCGTGTGTTCTCCGGGCTCGTGGCTTCGCCGATGCCGGGGAAACGGACCCTTCCGCCTGACGCCAACAAGTGAATCGTTGCCATCCCGCTGTTTTTAGGTTTAGGATGGTGCTGTCTCGCCCTCGGAATGTGGGTTTCCGGGGAGAGTTAACACGCGAAGTACGCAGGAGGCGTTGGTGGAAAACAAGATCGTCGTCCATCTGAAAGACGGGACGATCCATAAGGGTGTGACCCACGATTTTCAGACAACGGTCGAGTCCTTTCATCTCTTACCGGGTGAGGGAGGCGGGGTCCCGCTCCGCATAAAGATCGACGACATGAAAGCTCTGTTTTACGTCAAGGATTACATCGGCAATCGCGACTTTGTCGCGCGGCAGCGGTTTGCCGAGGCCCACGCGAGCCAACGCAAAGCAGTTGTTCAATTCAAAGATGGCGAAGAGATCTGGGGAGTCCTGGGTGACGGCGTCGATGACGGCGGACTCGGGTTTTTCTTCTACCCGGCGGATGAGAGAGACAACAACATCCGCATCTTCGTCAACCGATCTGCGATGGAAGGTATGCGCCTGGTCGACTGAGCCGGAGGTCGCGAGGCGATTGGGCATGGAACCTGTCGAAGGAAGGAGTTCTCCATGAACAAGGCCGAACTTGTCGATCGACTGGCAGAGAGGTCGGGGCTGTCTCATCGTGAGTCCCGTCAGATCGTCGACTTCATTTTCGACCCGGACCCCGCAACCGGGTTGATCGCGAAAGAACTCCTGAGTGGTGGCAAGGTCGCCATCAGTGGGTTCGGGACGTTCGAGGCCCGTGCACGCAAGGCACGCGTGGGACGCAACCCCCACACCGGCGAAGCGCTCAGCATTCCGGCAACCCGTGCACCTGCGTTCAAGGCCGGAAAGCCTCTCAAGGAAACGTTGCGCGGATAGCCGTCATGCCCCGTCAAGGGGGTAGGACCCCAGGCGAGGCAAGTGAGCCGATCACGCAGTCAGCGAAAGCGTCCCACGAAGAGACGCCGGAAGCGATCCACGGCCCGTCGTTGGTTTCCGCTCGCGGTGCGTGTTCTCCTGGTGGCGTTCGTCGCGTCGCTGCTCCTGTTCGTCTACCTGGACGTCTCGCTGTCGCGACGGTTCGACGGACGACTCTGGCGTCTTCCATCCCGCGTCTTCTCCGACCTGGGGACCGTCGTGGTCGGCGAGCATTACCCGCCCGACCAACTGCTGGGACGGCTTGAGCGTCACGGCTATACCGAGTCCACGGAAAAGAAGCTGCGGGCGGGACAGTATCGATTTCAGGCGTCGACGCTGACGGTGCGCACCCGGGCGTTTACGACGCCGGTGGGTGGCTCCGACGAGATGACGGTTGTGGCCGTTTTCCGCGGCGATCGGATCGCAAGTCTGCGGCGTGACGACGGGGCCACGCTCCCGCGCTGGTTGCTCGAACCGGTACCGTTAGCCGCCTTCTACGGGGCGCATCAGGAAGAGCGCGAGATCCGCACCCTCGACGAGTTCCCACCGCGCCTGATCGACGCCGTGCTGGCCGCGGAGGACTCCAGGTTCCGGCGGCATCACGGGCTGGACTTGCGTGGGATCGGTCGCGCGGCGGTCACGAATGTGCGCCGCGGAGGGATCGTGCAGGGGGGGAGCACGATCACCCAGCAGACGGTCAAGAACCTGTTCTTGACGCCGCGACGAAGTTGGTGGCGCAAGGCCCGCGAGGCCGCGATGGCGCTGGTCCTCGACGCGCACTACAGCAAGGACCGCATCCTCGAGGTCTACCTCAACGAGGTCTACCTCGGTCAGCGCGGCGCCATCAGTGTGTGTGGGTTCCAGGCCGCATCCCGTCACTATTTCGGGCGCGACGTCGATCGTCTCTCCGTGGCCGAGGCGGCGACGTTGGCCGGGCTGATCCGTTCGCCGGGGCGATACGATCCGTTGCGAGAGCCGGAGTCGGCACTTGAACGACGGGATCAGGTTCTCGATGCGTTGCTGCAACTTGAGTGGATCACACCGGAGCAACACGGTGTCGCGAAGGCGGAGACGCTCCAGGCGGCCGGTCGCGGCGACGGCAACACCCGCGCACCCTACGCCGTCGAGTACATCCGTCAGCGTCTGGCCGAACGGTACAGTCGCAAGACGCTCGAGGAAGAGGGGCTGTCGATCTACACCACGCTCGATACACGAATCCAGCAGGCGACGGAACAGGCGCTGGCCGGTGGGCTCGGGCGCCTTGAGGAGCGCGCGCCGGGACTCCAGGGTGCGGTTGTCGTGACCGAGCCTGCCCGTGGGGCGGTGGTGGCGATGGTCGGCGGGCGGGACTTCGGCTCGAGCCAATTCAACCGTGCGGTCCAGGCGCGACGACAGCCGGGCTCTTGCTTCAAGCCGTTTGTGTTTGCCGCAGGTCTCGAGTTGCAACGCAACGGCCTCCCCGGTGGTCTCAAGCCCGGCACGAAGTTGGAAGATCGTCCGATCCGCTGGACGTCGGGTGGCAAGTCGTGGGCACCCTCCAATTACGATCACAAGTTCCGCGGGAAAGTAACGGTGCGTCGGGCGCTCGTGGACTCGCTCAACGTGCCCACGGTTCGTGCGGCGCGCCGGATCGGCATGGAGGAGGTCGTGCGCACGGCCCGTCGTTGCGGACTGCAGTCGCCGATGAAGCCACTACCGTCGCTGGCGCTGGGGACCGCCGAGGTCAGCCCGCTGGAACTTGCGACCGCCTACGGGACCCTCGCCAATGGAGGACGCCGAATCGACCCGTGGCTGATCCAGGCGGTGCAGAACCAGAAGGGGGAACTCCTCGAAGGACGCAGCCCCCGCGCGCAGCGAGCGATCACGGAGCAGACGGCGCGACAGCTAACCGACATGTTGCGTGGTGTGCTCCGCGATGGGACCGCCAAGACCGCGAGCGCCCTGGGCTATCGGGGCGTCGCCGCCGGCAAGACCGGGACCACCGACGAGACCCGTGACGCGTGGTTCGTCGGCTACGACCGTCGTCGCCTGGCGTTGGTGTGGGTCGGTTACGACGACAACCGTCGGACCGGGCTGACCGGAGCCAGCGGGGCTCTACCGATCTGGGTCGAGTTGATGAAGACCTTCGATGACGGCGGTGGCGTCGCCGCCGACGCGCCGGAGACGGTGACGGTGTTCATTGACCCCACGACGGGTCAGCGGGCGGTGCGTCGCTGTCCCGAGCGAGTCGAGCAGACCTTCCCGCGGGGCGAGGTTCCGGAGCGCTGTCGCGAGCACCAGGGTCGCATGCGACGCTGGATGCGTGGCCTGCTTGGCGGCAACAACTAGTCGACGGAGCCGTCGGCCTCGTAACGATCCCTCAGCGACTGCACGACGGCGGGGTCGGCGAGCGTCGTCGTGTCGCCAAGCGCCTTGCCCTCGGCAATGTCCCGCAGCAACCGTCGCATGATCTTCCCGGAGCGCGTCTTCGGTAGATCGGCGGCGAACAGCAGTTCCTCCGGACGGGCGAGCGCTCCGATCTTCGCGGCGACATGTTGACGGATCTCGTCGTTCAGCGCCTCGTCAGCGACCTGCCCGTCCCGCAGACTGACGAACGCGACCACCGCCGTGCCCTTGATCTCGTGGGGCACACCGATGACCGCGGCCTCGGCCACCGCATCGTGATCGACCAGCGCCGATTCGATCTCCATCGTCCCCAGCCGATGCCCCGAGACGTTCATCACGTCGTCGACACGACCCAGAATCCAGAAGTAGCCGTCCGCATCTCGCTTGGCCCCGTCGCCCGGGAAGTAGGTGTTGCGATCCCAGAGGGACCAGTAAGTCTCGATGAACCGTTGGTCGTCACCCCAGATCCCGAGCGTCCGTGCCGGCCATCCACCACGGATCGCCAGGAAGCCGCCGCCGACCTCGATCTCTTTCCCCTCGTCGTCGAGGATCGTCGCATCGATCCCCGGAAACGGTCGCGTGGCCGAACCCGGTTTGGTGGTCGTCACGCCCGGCAATGGCGTCAGCAGGATCTGGCCGGTCTCGGTCTGCCACCAGGTATCGACGATCGGGCAACGACCGCCACCGACATGCTGGTGGTACCAGGTCCAGGCTTCGGGATTGATCGGTTCGCCGACGCTACCCAGCAGCCGCAACGCGGAGAGGTCGTGCGGTGTGAGGTGATCGACGCCCCACTTCATGAAGGCACGGATCGCCGTCGGTGCGGTGTAGAACACGGTGACGGAGTGACGTTCGCAGATCTCCCAGACGCGTCCACGATGGGGATAGTTCGGTGCCCCTTCGTACATCAAGACTGTCGCGCCTGCCGCAAGAGGGCCGTACACGATGTACGAGTGACCGGTGATCCAGCCGACGTCTGCGGTGCACCAGTAGACATCATCCGGTCGCAGATCGAACACCCAGCGGCTGGTCGCATACGTCCCGACCAGATAGCCACCGGTGGAATGCACGATGCCTTTCGGCTTGCCGGTGGTGCCGGAGGTGTAGAGCGTGAAAAGCGGGTCGTTGCTGTCCATCTCGACCGGCTCGCAGGTCACGGCCCGCTGCGGGAGGATATCGTGGTACCAGTGGTCACGACCGTCCTTCATCGGGATGTCATGGCCGAGACGTTTGACGACGACCACCGATTCGATGGTGGGAGTCTCCTTCAACGCGTCGTCGGTGATCTCCTTGAGCGGCAATATCTTTCCGCGCCGATGGGCTCCGTCCGACGTGATGACGAGACGCGCCCCGGCATCGTTGATCCGTTGACGAAGGGAGTCCGCAGAGAAGCCACCAAACACGACACTGTGGATGGCGCCGATTCGCGCGCAGGCCAACATCGCGATGGCGGCCTCCGGAATCATCGGCAGATAGATCGCGACGCGGTCGCCGCGGTCGATCCCCAACTCTCGCAGCGCGTGGCCGAATCGCACGACCTCGCGGTGGAGATCACCGTAGGTCAACGTTCGACGGTCGCCGGGTTCGCCCTCCCAGATCAGGGCGGCCTGGTTACGTCGACCCTGACGCAGGTGGCGATCGAGGCAGTTGTCGGCGACGTTGAGCTTGCCGCCGACGAACCAGCGGGTGTCGGGGCCCTCGCCCTCGCGGACGGAATCCCAGGGCCGGCTCCAGTCCAACTCCTCGGCAAAGGACTCCCAGAACGCCAGCGGGTCCGCCGCCGCGCGTTCGTAGACCTGCTCGTCCCGGACAACTGCAGCCTCGCGAAACGAATCGGACGGGGGAAACCGCCGGTTCTCGTCCAGAAGTGCATCGAGGCCGTGCGGATCGCTCATCGTGCTTCCTCGGGTTTGGGGGGCTTTCGAGTATACCTAGACAAACCGGCCGACGGTCCCGTACCTTTTTTCATGATGCGATTCCACCGATCAGGCCAACGCGGTATCAGCTTCATCGAGATGCTGGTGGCGTTGGCGGTCCTCTCCATCCTGGCGTCGGCCGCCATTCCGATGGTGCAATGGGACGACAAGCGACGGCGAGAGAAAAAGCTTCGCACCCACCTCGAGCAGATGCGTCAGGCCATCGATTCCTTCAAGGCCTACTCCGAGGCCGGCATGATCGTGATGGACGATGTGGATCAGCTGGGTTACCCGGCGGATCTCGAGAGCCTCGTCGAGGGTGTGGCGGTCGGAAATTCCAACTCGCCGTTCTCCGAGACCATCAAGTTTCTATCGCGGATTCCGGTCGACCCGTTCACCGGCGAAGCGGAGTGGGGGCTGCGGTCCTATCAGGACGATTTCGATTCGGATAGTTGGGGACGGGAGAACGTCTTCGACGTCTACAGTCTGTCGGAGTCGCAGGCTCTCGACGAGACCTGGTACATGGACTGGTAAGCATGGTGCCGAAGGGGAGACTCGAACTCCCATGGGGTTGCCCCCGCCGCCCCCTCAAGACGGTGCGTCTACCAATTCCGCCACTTCGGCAAACCGTGATGGTCCGTGATCCCGAGGCCCTGAGGTCAGGCCTATGGGTCGTTGCTGGTCGAATCGTCGCCCGTCGGCTCGTCGCCGTCGGCCGGATCGGCAGTCGGGTCGGCGATCGGGTCGGGCAGGGCCGGCAGTCCACCGGTCGCGTCGCCTCCACCCGCAGGCGTCAGCGGTGCGCTCTGCTGAGCGGCGTCGCCGACCTGGTCCAGGACCGACGACGGCTGGGCCGAGTTGTTCGAGAGGATCGAGAGACCGATCGAGGTGACCATGAACGAGACCGCCGCCAGGGTCGTCAGCTTGCTGAGAACCGTCGCGGCGCCGCGGGTTCCGAAGGCCGTCTGGCTGCCACCACCGCCGAATGCGCCGGCGAGATCCGCCCGCTTTCCGGTCTGCAGCAACACGACGCCGATGAGAATCAGTCCCACGACGACGTGAAACACGGTCAAGATGATCTGAAAAACCATGAGAGTTCCTTCGAAACCTACCCGCGAAACCCGGGGAATATACCATGGCCCCTCGGGGGGCTGCCAACCAGCGGGAGGGCGGTCCCGTTTGCTCAGAATCCACTCAAAGCCTATAAACTCTTGTAGATCGATGAAGCCCTTCACGAACATCTTTCAGGTTTTGCTCCTGGTCGCCATCCTGTGGCTGCCCGGCTGTGCCGATGACGAGGCCAGGGCCCAGAAGGACTACGACGCGGCAATGGCGAAGGTCGAGGCCGAGGCCCTGGAGGAGGCGATCGAGCTATTCGAGACCCTGGATCGGACCTACCCCGACACCCAGGTCGCCCGCAGGGCACGATCGCAGCTGGTCCTGTTTCGTGGTCTCGGCGAGGCGGTCGAAAGCTACCCGTGGGAGACCGCCCGGGAATTGATGGTGACGACGGCCCGCGCCCTGGATCAGTTCCGGTCGCGAAACCGTTCCTGGCCGCGGAACCTCGACGCGTTGCGACCGAAGTGGCTCTCCGAGTCTCCGATCGACCCGTGGGGGCGACCGCTGCAGTATCGCAAGACGCAGCGGGGTTACATTCTGATCTGTCATGGCGCCGACGGCCGCGTCGGCGGTGACGGCGATGCCGCCGATCTCAGTGTCGAGAACGGTCGCTTCGTCCGTAAACCCAGCGAGACGTTTTGAGCGCCGTCGGTCGAATCGCAGGGATCCTCCTGCTGACCGCCGCGTGTGTCTCGGCGTCGGCACCCACCGAATACGACTGGGCCCGCGCGGTGCTTCCCGGCGGTGTCGAACTGAAACTCGAGATGGCGGTGAGCGCCGAACAGCGGATGCTCGGCTACATGGATCGTGCGCACGTGGCCGACGACGAGGGGATGCTGTTTCTCTTCGGCTCGATCGCGACCCACGGCATCTGGATGCGCAACTGTCTTGTCCCGCTGGACATCATCTGGCTCGACAAGAACCTCCGCATCGTTGAGATCGCGCCGCGCCTGCAACCCTGCCCGCCGTCGGATGTCGATCCCGAGATGAAGGACTGTCCGGTCCATCAGCCGATGCGACAGTCGGCCTACGTCCTGGAGATCGCCGGTGGGCGAGCCGAGGTGCTGGGGCTGGCGGTGGGGCAGTCGATCGTCGTCCTTTCGGAACCGGAACTCCCGTGACCGTCCGCCTTCTGGGTGCCGTCATCGTGCTGCTGGCCGTCGGGGCCGGGGGCACGGCGGATCTGCGGTTGATCCATGCCGTCATGGGTGACGGAGATCAGCCGGGCATCGTCGATAGCGTCGAGGCGATTCGCGGGCAGGCCTTCGACTCGGTCCCCGTTCCTGTCCGCGCGCCGGCGACCCTGCGGGACGTGCTGGCCGACGTGGCGGTGGCGGAGGTCATCGACGATCGGACTCTGGCCGCTCGCGGTCGGGCCTGGCGGGCGATCGGGTTGGGCGACGAGCGAACGCCGCAGCGTCTGTGGCGTCTGCTGGCACGGGATGTCCCTCGCGTCGCCTTCGACGAAGAGTCGCGACAACTCTACGTCGATCCTAGTGTCCTGACTCCCAGGGACTTCGCGCCCAATGTCGACGAAGAGGCGACGACGGTACTCCAGATGACCGGCGTCCGTCCCGACGAACCGCTGATCGCTCATGTGCTGGTCCACGCGCTGCAGAACCAGCGCGGGGACACCCCCCGTCTGGCCCGCACCACCGATGAACTGCTCTCCGTGGCGGCGATGCGCGAGGCCGAGGCCAATCTCGTGGCGGTCTACATGCGGTTTCGGAATCTTGGAATCGCCGGCGAGATGCTGAAGGAGGGGATCACCCCCGACGTCCTGCGGATCGCGGACCTTCTGCCACCGGAGATCGACGACGCCCCGGCGATCGATCGACGCCTGGCCGAGTTCGTCTACCTGCAAGGGCTGACGGTGGCGACGGGCCAACTCCAGCAAGGCGGGTGGGGTGCGGTCGATGTGCTTCGTAGCCGACGATCGACGCTCTCGTGGATCACACCGGAGTCGGCCGAAAAGGAAGAGCCGGCACCGGCGATCGATATCCCGCCCGCGCCCGCGGCACCGGCGGAGGGTTTTCGTCCGGTAGATAGCGACACGCTCGGTCCCGTGGCGATCGGCGCCGTGCTGGCCCAGGGTGGGATGACCGAGAGGTCCGTCGAACGGCTGATCGTCTACTGGCGTGGCGATCGCCTCAGTCGATTCGTCTCCGAAACAGGGAAGGGCTCCCACACGCACTGGGAGTCCCGTTGGGCCGATTCCGCCTCGGCGGAAGCGTTTATCGCAGGCTTGCAGGAGACGCTGGATCAGCGGTTTTCGACCGGCGAGGGGACGGCGGTCGATGGCGTGGTCCAGCTGACGGCCGACGACGCCTCCTATCGACTCCGCCGGGTGGAGGGCCGGGTCCTCGTGGATGTCAGGACTCCCTGACCGGCGAGATCCCTCCCGTGGGCCACCCATTGACCCACACCCTTGGCCCTGGTCTAGAATGCGCCTGCGTCACGCAGACCACCCGAGGGTATCCCGTCCATGAATCCGTTCGGCGACCAACTCCTGAATGTCATCACGTACCTACCGTTGGTGGGTGCGGCGTTATTGATGATCCTGTTCCGCGATCATCAGAAGAAAGAGATCGCGTGGTTCGCGACGGCGATCGCGGGACTGGACCTGCTGATCAGTTTGCCGCTGTGGTTCGGTTGGGCCTCGGCGCCGGTGGACGAGTTCGGCTTCCGATTCGTCCAGCAGTCCAGTTGGATCAAGGGTCTTGGCGTTCAGTACATCGTTGGCGTCGACGGCATCTCGATGTTGATGGTCTTGTTGACCACGGTCCTTGGCTTCTGCGCGATCCTCTCGTCGTGGACGGCCGTCCAGGATCGGGTTCGCCCGTATTACGCGTTCCTGTTGTTGTTGCAGACCGGCATGCTCGGTGTGTTCGTCAGCCTCGATGTGTTCCTGTTCTACATCTTCTGGGAAGTGATGCTGGTGCCGATGTATTTCATCATCGGTGTCTGGGGTGGCGCACGACGGGTCTACGCCGCCATCAAGTTCTTCATCTATACGTTGCTCGGATCGGTGTTGATGCTCCTGGGCATCATCGCCCTCGTCTACTTCCACAACGAGACGACGGGTCTTCTTACGTTTGACGTTCGAATCCTGCAGGCGATGGGTAGTTGGGGCGACTGGATGGCGTTGCAGAGCTGGGTCTGGCTGGCGTTCGCGTTAGGCTTCGCCATCAAGGTCCCGATGTTCCCGTTCCACACCTGGCTCCCCGACGCTCACGTCGAGGCGCCAACGGCCGGGTCGGTGATCCTGGCCGGTGTGCTGCTGAAGATGGGCAGCTACGGGTTCCTGCGGTTCAGCCTGCCGATCATGCCCGACGCCACCGTCAAGTACATGCCGTACATGCTCTCCCTTTGTGTGGTCGGGATCATCTACGGCGCGATGGTCGCCCTGGTGCAGAAGGACTGGAAGAAGCTTGTCGCCTACTCCTCGGTCAGCCATCTCGGCCTGACGATGCTCGGCATCTTCGCCCTGAACTACCAGGGCATGTCCGGTGGCGTACTACAGATGATCAACCACGGTCTCTCGACCGGGGCGCTGTTCCTGTTGGTCGGAATCGTCTACGAGCGTCGTCACACACGCGAGATCTCGGAGTACGGCGGCCTGTGGAAGGTGATGCCGGTCTTCTCGATCTTCTTCCTCGTGATGATGCTGTCGTCCATCGGCATGCCCGCCGTGCCCGGCAACGGATTCGTGGGCGAGCTGGGCATCCTGCTGGGCGTCTTCCAGCTGGCCGACAAGTACTGGGCCGTGCTTGGCGCTACCGGGATCGTTCTTGGCGCGGTCTACATGCTGTGGCTCTATCAGCGGAGCGTGTTCGGCAAGCTCGACAACGACGCCAACAAGGTGTTGAAAGATTTGAGCCCGCGTGAGTGGCTGACCCTCGTGCCGCTGGTGCTGTTGTCCTTCTGGATCGGTCTCTACCCGAAACCGGTCTGGAACGTCATCGAGCCTTCGGTGCAGCGGCTGGTGCGTCAGGTCAACAAGGTCGAGGTCTATCCCGAGTCGGTGGTGGCGTTGCACCCCACCGCTACGAACTCACCAGCGGTAGCAGCCAGCGATACAGCTCGTCCGCATAGAAAAACAGCACAAGCGACCCCAACGCCGTAAGCGATAGCGGGACGACGCAGAACCACGGGCCCTCCTTGACGGCGGGTCGGCTGGACCCGTCCCCGGGGAAGAAACCGCGGATCGCGATCGGCATCAGGTAGGCGATGTTCAGCAGCGAGCTGACCATGAACACGCCGACGAACAGCCACTGGTCCGCGTCGGCCGCCCCGAGCATCAGGAACCACTTACTCCACGACCCACCTAGCGGCGGCAGTCCGATGATACTGAGTGCACCGATGAGAAACGCCGTCATCGTGATCGGCATCTGCCTGCCGAGTCCACGCATGTCGCTGATCTCGGTCTTGTGAGCGGTTACGTAGATCGCGCCTGCGCAGAAGAACAGCGTGATCTTGCCGAACGCATGCATCGCGATGTGCATGCCGCCACCGAGAATCGCGGCGGGAGTCGCGAGGGCGGCGGCCAACACGATGTACGCCAGTTGTGAGATCGTCGAGTAGGCAAGACGGGCCTTCAGGTTGTTCTTCGAGAGCGCGACGATCGAGGCCGCGATGATCGTGAAGCCGGCGACGTAGGTCAGCCACTGCGAAGAACCGGTCTCGCGGAGGAAGTCGATTCCGAAGATGTAGACGGCGATCTTCAACACCGTAAAGACGCCGGCCTTGACCACCGCCACCGCATGGAGCAACGCGCTGACCGGCGTCGGGGCCACCATCGCCGCGGGTAGCCAGCGGTGGAACGGCATCAACGCAGCCTTGCCGGTGCCAAACGCAAAAAGCGCCAGAAGGATTCCCGCGGTCCGCCCGTCGCAGTTTCCCGCAAGAATGCCGCCGGGGCTGAACTCCAGGGTGCCGGTGATCGAGTAGGTCCAGACGATCCCCAGCAGGAACAGTCCGATGGACGTCGACATCAAGACGCCAAGGTAGACGCGGCCACCGGCGCGAGCCTTCGCATCGCGATGATGCGTAACTAGGGGATAGGTCGACAGTGTCAACGCCTCGTAGAAGATAAACAGGGTGAAGAGGTTGGCGGAGAGCGCGATGCCGACGGCGAAGCTGATGGCAAGCGCGAAACAGGCGAAGAAGCGGGTCTGGTCCTTCTCTTGATGACCACGCATGTAGCCGATGCCGTAGGCGCCGGTCACGATCCACAGTCCCGACGCGATGAGCGCGAACAACAGACCCAGGGGTTCCGCAGAGAAGCCGATGGTGAGGCCCGGCGCGACACGCGCCCAGGTAACGGGGTCGAGTCCCGTCGTCGCAAACCGACGGGCCAACTCGATGACGGTCAAGAACTCGATCGACGCGACCACCAGCATCAGGCCGTCGCGAACGTTGGGTCGTCGCCCGACGAACGCCATCAACCCCGCGCCGACAAGCGGGATCAGCAAGACCGCCAGGATCAGCGTGCCATCGGTCACGACCCGCCTCCGATCAACGTGAGCGCCGCGGTTCTGGCCAGGCTACCGGCCAGATCGAACCAGCCGAAGAACCATGAGGCACCTACCAGAAGCCAGGTCGGCACCAACATCGACAGCGGGGCCTCGGTCAGCGGCTCTCGTCCTTCGGGCGAGGGCTGGAAGTACGCGACCTCGACCACACGCCAGACGTAGACCACCGACAGGAGCGAGCTGAGGAGTACGAGGGCCGCCAGCCACCAGCGACCGCTCTCCATCGCGGCGGAGATCAGGTACCACTTGCTGACGAAGCCGACGGTCGCCGGGACCCCGATCAGGCTCAGCCCACCCAACACCCACGCGAGCATCGTCCACGGCATCTGCCGGCCAATACCCGCCATGTCCTTCAGTCGAACCGAGCCGACGCGGAGGATGACGCAGCCCATCGCAAGGAACAGGCCGCCCTTGATCAACGCGTGATTGAACAGATGCACGATGCCGGCGGTCAGACCCGTGACGGAAAAGAAACTGATGCCCAGCACCATGTAGCCGATCTGGGCCACACTCGAGTACGCCAGGATTCGTTTGACGTTCTGTTGGAAGATCGCCACCGTTGACGCCATGAAGATGCCGACGAGTGCCAACACGAGGAGGATCGTCGGGAGTCGGTGGAATGTGGCGAACTCGATTCCGTAGACGGAGAAGACGAATCTGAGGAGTACGTAGACCGCGGCCTTCGTGGCCGTCGCCGCCAGGAACGCCGTCACCACCGACGGGGCATAGGTGTATGCGTTCGGCAACCAGGCGTGGAGCGGGAAGACCGCCATCTTGATGAAAACACCCACGGTGAAGAACGCGAACGCGACGAGGATCGTGCGGTTGTTGCCGACCTCCGCCAGTTGAACCGCCATGTCGGCCATGTTCAGCGTGCCGGTCATCATGTACATCAAGCCGATGCCGATCAGGATGAAGGTCGCGCCGATTGTCCCCAGGACCAGGTACTGCAGGGCTGCCATCAACGAGCGCCGATCGCGACCCAGCGCGATCAGCACGTAGCCCGAAAGAGAGGAGACCTCGAGGAACACGAACACGTTGAACAGGTCGCCCGTGATCGTGATGCCCAGGAGTCCAGTGATGCAGAGCAGGTACGCGGTGTAGAAGAGGTAGTGGCGCCCTTCCTCGATCTCGTGGGCCACACTCCGGGGAGCATAGGTCAGGACCCAGGCGCCGATGCCGGAGACGATGATCGCCAGGATACAGCTGAGCGTGTCGATTCGGTATTCGATGCCCCACGGTGCCGCCCAGTCACCCAGGGCATAGACCCAGGTGCCGTCGCTGTGGACACGCAACGCCATGGCAATCGAGAGGACGAACGTCGCCCATGCAACCAGCAGTGCGAACGGTTGGACCAGCCGACGGTGGCGGATGATCACGCAAAGCGGCGCCGCCAACAGCGGTACGACGATCAGCAGGGCCGGGAGTTGGGTCTCCATCAGAGCTCCGACTCCTGGGCCTCGATCTCGTTCTCTTCGATGGTCCCGTAGGCCTCGCGAATTCGAACGATCAACGCCAGGGCCACCGACGTCGTCGCGACACCGACGACGATCGCCGTCAGGATCAACACCGACGGTAGGGGATGGGTGTACCGATCGAAGCCGTCGGCCAGGATCGGCGTCGTTCCGCCGCTGAGCTTGCCGATCGAGATGTAGAGCAGGAAGACCGACGTCTGGAAGATGTTGAGTCCGATCACCTTCTTGATCAGGTTCTCCCGCGAGACCACGATGTAGAACCCGGTCATCATCAGGAAGATGACGATCCAGTAGTTGTAGAGGCCGAGGATCGTACTCACGATCGCTTCCTCCGCCCCGCGAAGCCGAAGAAGATCAACACCATCGCCGAAGCGACGCTGATACCTATCCCCAACTCGATCAGCAGGATGCCCCAGTGCTGACCGTGGCTCGGGTGTTGCGGGCTGAGCGCGCTGTAGCTGAGAAAGTTGCCACCCAGCAGCATCGTGACGACGCCGACACCGGCGTACAGAAGCAGCCCCAGCGCCAGGAGTCGCTCGAGTGTCCCCGGGCGGGCGACCCGACGGGCCGCCGCCAAACCAAAGACAAGACTGTAGAGGATGATCCCCGCCCCGAAGATGACACCGGCCTGGAAGCCACCGCCCGGTCCGAAGTCTCCGTGGAACTGGACGTAGAGCGCGTACAGCAGGATGTACGGCATCAGCAGCCGGGTCACGACGCGGGGGATGGAGTCGCCGGTCATCCCGTCACTCCTCGTCTTCACGACGACGTCGCAGCTCACGCAGCAACGCGAGCACCGCGATGGCGGCGGTGAAGATGACGGCGGTCTCGCCGAGGGTGTCATAGCCGCGATAGCTGGCCAGCACCGTCGTCACGATGTTGGGGATATGGGGCTCGACATGCTCGTAGCGTGTACTCGGCACCGTGTCGCTGAGGTACTCCGGCGCGAGTCGTGCGTGGACCGGGGCTTCCGGGTCGCCGAAATGCGGCATGTCCAGCGTGCCGTAGATCAGTACACCCCCGGTGATCACCACCACGAGGAGGGGCCAGGGCGAGAGCCGCTTCGGCTTGACCTCGCGCTGGCCGGTCAGGGACAGCGCGCCCAATGCGAGAACCGTCGAGATCCCCGCGCCTACCGCCGCCTCGGTGAACGCCACATCGGGCGCATCCAGCATCAACATCCAACCGGCACCGATGAAGCTATAGATCCCCATCAGCATCGCTGCTGCGAACAGGCCACGCAGACGAACGATCGTAATCGCCGTCATCGCCAGGAGCGTCAGCATCCCGATGAGGATCAACTGTTGGATGACCGTTCCTCCGTATCGCTAATTTCCGGGCGGATACCGTGACTCATGGCTGCGCGCGCCAACGCGTGGGTCGATGTCGGGCTGGTTACCAGAAGAAAGAACCAGATGGCAAAAAGCTTCACGGTGATCAGGCTGAAACCGGAGTGAAGCGAAAGACCGGCGAGGATCAACGTCGCCCCGAGGGTGTCTGTGATGCCCGCGCCATGCATCCGTGTGTAGAGATCCGGCAGACGCAGCAGCCCCAGCCCGCCGATCATCGCGAACAGCCCGCCGACGGCCATCAGGCCCCAGCCGATGCTCTCCAGGATGGGTAGCGAATTCATGACGACTTGCTCGACGTCGTGTCGTCGTCGTCCGGGTTGCCGAAATGACCATGTTTCGAGAACCGCAACACCGCCAGGACGCCGATGAAGTTCATCAACGCGTAGACCAGGGCCAGGTCGATGAAGTCCGGTCGTCCCATTACGAAGCTGATGACTGCGATCAACAGCACCGTCTTGGTGCCGAACATATTCAACGCCAGGATGCGGTCGAAGACGGTCGGTCCCAACATCGCACGGATCAACGCCAGCGACATCGTCACCAGGATGGCGGACATGACGACGACGGCCATCATTCCGTCGGCTCCAACGCCGTCACTCGCGCGTCCATCGTCCCGTCGAGGACGCCGTCGGCGAAGCGTCGATCCAACGCGTGCACGACGACCTCCTCGTCGTTCAGCTCGATGGAGACGGTTCCCGGTGTCAGGGTGATCGAGTTGGCGTAGATCACCCGTCCGATCTCCGTTCGCTGACCGGTCCGCTGCCGGATGATCCGCGGCGCGATGGGGCGGGACGGGTGGAGGATGATGGCGGCGACCTGGAGGTTGCTGCGGACGATCTGCAGGAGCAACCAGGGCAGGTAGGTCAGCGCCCGGGGGAGGAATTCCAGGGGGGCAACCTCGCCGTCGAGACGACCCATGCGATCGACCAGCCAGACGACCAGGGCCACCGACAGGCCTCCCAGTCCCAGGATCAGCGGCTCAGTGTGGCCGGACCACAGGAACCACGCAGCCGCCAGCGCCGCCGTCAGAGCGATCCCGTGCTTCACGTCATGACTCCGGGGCCGAGGGCGAGGCGCATCGTCATGGATCATAAAAGCAAAAGAAAAGCAGGTAAACTGCTATTCGTCTCGGGCCCGCCGGTCGGGTCCGCCGTGGGCAGGGGAGGCGTCGAGATGGAGCCGGGTCACGAGCCTCCGGACTTACTGAGATCTTCGCTCCGATTTGTCGGCGCGGGCATCGAAATGATCCTGCCCGCTGTGCTATTTATGTACGTCGGCCATCGGATCGACCGCTGGCTGGATTCCGAACCGCTGGGCATCGTGTTAGGTGCTCTGATGGGCCTTGTCCTGGGATTCGTGATGTTCCTGAGGACAGTGACGCGGAAATGAACCCAACCCCAGCCAAGAGCTACTGGGTCGGCAGTGGGCTGACCGCCGCCATCGTGACGGCCCTCCTGGCCGTCTATGCCCACATGGCCCACGTTTCGCCATTCTGGGTTGCCGTCGGCGCGCTACCGATGGCGGTGATCGGCGTAGTCGGGGGCACCTTCACTGCCCGTTGCCTCGGCCGTCCCGGATCGGCCTTTATTGTCGCCGTGGGAAGTTGTATCCTGACCCGCCTGGCGACTGCGCTCGTCGGGGCGGTGGCCATGAGGATCTGGGGCGGCAGTGGGTTGCAGCCTTACCTGATTGGTCTCGCGGTGATGTTCGCAGCGATGCAGATCTTCGAGATTGTCTGGTTCTACCGACACGGAATTCAGTTGGCCAAGACCGCTTCGGCGAGTTCAGCGGCCTACCCCACCCCCACCAAGTAGAGAATCCAGGGACTGAGAGCGATGGCGAAAACGGTTGCAGTTTCCGAGCAAGGTGCTGAGCATGTCGAACAGGGGTTCGACGCGGGGGCATCGATCATGCACCACGTGGAGGACAGCTCGTCCTTCCACCTGTGGGGCGATACCTACATCCATCTGCCGGAGAGTTGGGAGCTGTTCGGTGTGAACTTCGCCCCGACCAAGCACGTCGTGATGATGTGGCTGGCCGGCATCGTGATCCTCGTCCTGTTCCGGCTGGCGGCACGCCAGACCCGCAACCCGGTCCCCAAGGGCATCCGCAACGCGCTCGAAGTGATGCTGATCTACCTCCGTGACGACGTCGTACGCAAGGCGATCCCTACGCACTCCGAGGCGTTCACGGGTTATCTGCTGACGACTTTCTTCTTCATCCTGACACTCAACCTGATCGGTCTGGTGCCGCTCATGGCCACGGCGACGGGCAACATCGCCGTCACGCTCGGGCTTGCGATTATTTCGTTCCTCGTCATCCACATCAGCGGCCTTCGAGAGTTCGGTCTGGTGGGGCACTTCAAGAACTTCATTCCCGGCGGCGTGCCATGGTGGTTGATCCCGCTGATCTTCCCGCTGGAGATCTTCGGTGCGCTGATCAAGGCCGGTGTGCTGGCCATCCGTCTGTTTGCCAACATGCTGGCCGGCCACATGGTGATCCTGGCCTTTATCTCGCTGATCTTCATGCTGGCCCAGTCGTTCTCTCCGCTGGTCGGATGGGCCTCTTCTCCGGCGGCGGTCGGGCTTGCTCTGTTCGTTTACATGCTCGAGGTGCTGGTGGCGTTCCTGCAGGCATTCATCTTCACGATGTTGACGGCGCAGTTCATCGGCATGTCGGTTCATCCGTCTCATTAATTGGGTATCGAAAGTTTTAACTAGACACGTCGTGACGCCGATCGATGTTCGACGCACGACGAGATAGAAAGAGAATCAAGGAGGTTCGGAGTCATGGAAAACGCTGCTCTGGCATTTCTGGGCGCGGGCATCGGAGCCGGTCTGGCGGTGATCGGTGGTGGTATGGGAATCGGTCGACTCGGTGGCCATGCCATGGAGGGGATCGCCCGACAGCCCAACTCGGCCGGTACGATCCAGACCGCCATGTTGATCGCAGCGGCGCTGATTGAGGGTGCGACCTTCTTCGCGCTGATCATCTGCCTTCTGCTGTCGTTCAAGTAGCGGGAGATTGCCGATGCGTGCACCCATCAAGACGGTGCTCGGCATGCTCCTTCTGGCCACGACTGGTGTGGTTGCGGCATCCGGAAGCGAGGGAGGCGGTGGCGGGAACGCGCTGCTGAATCCCGCGATCGGGACGCTGTTCTGGACGCTGATCACATTTGCCCTGTTCGCGTTCATCCTGGGCAAGTATGCCTGGCCACCGCTGTTCAAGGCGCTGCAGGATCGGGAAGAGGGTATCGCCTCCGACCTGTCCAAGGCGGAGAGCGGTCGCAAGGAAGCCGAGGATCTGCTGCGTCAGCAACGCGAGTTGCTGGAGCAGGCCCGTCGTGAGCGGGCCGAATCGGTGGCGGCGGGACAGAAGGAAGCCGAGACGCTCAAGACCGAGATCCTCGACGAGGCTCGGCAAGAGCGTGAAGCGATGATGAAGAAGACGCAACAGCAGATCGACGCAGGCATCGCCACGGCCAAGGCCGAGCTGCGGGCGTCGACGGCGAACCTGGCGATCCAGGCTGCCGAGAAGCTGTTGACCCGCAATCTCGACGATGCGGGCCAACGCAAGCTGGTCGAGGATCATCTGGCGGATCTCGAGCGTGGCTCGGGAACCGGCGGGATGCCTTCCTGACCACGAGCGGAGGTACGTGCCGAGTCATCGGTTCACGTTTTCGGATGTTCGACGCTGGACCGAGGTCCACGTCGGCGCCGATCTGTTTGCACAACTGGCACGGGATCTGAGCGATCGGGTCCCGTCGCCGTCCTCGCTCTTCGTACTCTCCGATAGCAACGTGGCACCCCTCCATGGTGCGCGGCTCGTTCAGCTACTGAACGACGCAGGGCTCCCGGCGACGCTCTTGACCATGCCGGCCGGTGAGGAACACAAGACCCGGGCCGGCAAGGACCGCCTTGAGGATCAACTCCTCGAGCTCGGTGCCGATCGTGGGTCGCTCCTGATCAACGTCGGTGGGGGGATGGTCTGCGACGTCGGCGGCTTCCTGGCCGCCACCTGGCAGCGGGGGATTCCGACGATCCATCTCCCGACAAGCCTCCTTGCGATGGTGGATGCGGCCCTCGGTGGGAAGACCGCGGTCAACCTGCCCCGGGCCAAGAACATGGTCGGCGCGTTCCATCAGCCGATCGCGCTCTATGTCGATCTGGAGACGCTGGCGACGCTGCCGGACGAGGAGTACCGGCAGGGTTTGGCGGAGGTGGTCAAGAGTGCGGCCATCGCGGACCGCTCGTTGTTTGAACTTCTGGAGGCGGAGGCGCCGAAACTCCTCACTCGAGATCCCGATCTCCTCGCGACGGTCGTCGACCGTTGTCTATGCATCAAGGGGGCGATCGTCGCCGAGGACGAACGAGAGTCCGGTCGTCGCGCCGCTCTCAACTTCGGCCACACCGTGGCCCATGCGCTGGAGATCGTCAGCGATCACATCCTGACTCATGGCGACGCCGTCGCGCTGGGGATGCGGGTGGAGGCGCGATGTGCGGCCGTCGACGGTGGGTTGGCTGGAGGCGATGCCAACCGGATCGACGGGCTCCTCGATGCCCTCGGGTTCGCTGACAGCTTTCCGATCGATTTCTCGTTGGATGAGGTGTTGGCGCTGGCCGCTCGGGATAAGAAGAGTCGTTCGGGGGATCTTGTGATCGTCGTGCCGCAGTCCCTGGGGGAGATGCCGGAACTTCCGCAACTCTTGAGGGTTGTCGGTGAGGGGCAACTTCGTCAGGCCCTCACGGCCTACCAGCCCTCGACTCGAAATTGACTTGATTTCGAGGCCGGGTTAACTTCGTTAGGACCCTCGTCCCCGTCCCCACAGGACCCCCCGCATGCGCCCCCAACACCTCGGTCGATACCGGATCCTCGAAGAGCTCGGCAGCGGCGCCATGGGCGACGTCTACCTGGCCCACGATCCCCAGATCGACCGCGAGATCGCCATCAAGACCGTCCGCGGCTTCTCCGAGCTGCCGGAGGAGGAGCGACGGGACGCACGGGATCGTTTCCTGCAGGAGGCTCGCGCGGCCGGCAAGCTGCTCCACCCCCATATCGTCACGATCTTCGATGTGGGCGAGGCAGATGGTCTGATCTATCTGGCGATGGAGCGGGTGCAGGGCGACACGCTCGACCGATTTCTTACAGGCGAGACCGCGCTGGACCCCACGGAGATCGTCGATCTGATCGCGCTGGCGGCCGAGACACTGGACTACGCCCATCGTGCGGGCGTGGTGCATCGTGACATCAAGCCGGCCAACCTGATGCGTTCCGCGCCGGGAGATCTGAAGGTCATGGACTTCGGTCTGGCTCTTCCGACCGACCGCGCGTTTGACGGCGACAACACGTTAATGGGAACTCCAAGCTACATGTCGCCGGAACAGATCCGGGGGCAGAAGCTGGACGGCCGTAGCGATCTCTTCTCGTTGGCGGTGGTGGCGTTCGAGCTGCTCAGCGGTCAGAAGCCGTTTCAGGGTCGGAAGATCTCATCGATCATCTATCGAATCGTCAACGAGCCCCCTCGCGAGGTCTGCGAGATCGTGCCCGATGCGCCAACGGAGTTACGCACGTTCTTTGAGACCGCGCTGGCCAAGAATCCTGCCGATCGCTTCGCCGACGGCAACGGGTTTGCCGCCGCGATCCGCGCGATCCCGCTGGCGCGCGCAACGCTGGCGCCGGTGGTCGACGCCGACGCGACCCTTGCGAGTGATGCTGTCGCGACGGTCAAGATGGGGGCCGGTTCGGGGCCGTCGTTCGGTGTTGCCAAGGCGACCCATCGCAGTCGTCCGCGTCGATCCTCGGCGATGCCGTTCTTCATCGCGCTGATCGTGCTGTTGGGTGGCGCCGCCGTCGCCTATATCGTGTTCGGCGAGCAACTCGGGCTGAGAGAACCTCCGGACCCGCGCGAGGCGCCGATGATCCAGGCGACGGTCATCACCCAGCCGGTCACGGTCGAGGTGTTGTACGACGGCGTCCCGGTTCCTGCAGACGGCATCATCCATTTCCGCCCCTCCGGCCCGTTCGGGACGCTGACGGCGGAGTCGGGATGTCGCACGGTCAACCGTCCCGTCCACGTCAACGATGCCGCGACGGAGATCGTCCTGTTACTGGAGCCGACGGAGTACGAGTGGACGTTCGAGCCCGGTGTCGACGGGGCGACCGCACGGGTTAACGGCGAGACCAACCTCGCCGTCGGCGAGTCGATCGTTCTCAATCTCTGTCGTGAGAACTCGGTCGCCGTTCGCGCCGAGGGCTACCTCCCCGGGACCGTCGTGATCGCGGAGCAGGCCAACCCACCGGACGCCCGCAGCGCCCTGCAGGCGTTGCAGCTGACGGAGATTCCTCAGGGGGTCCTGACTTTTCCGGAGTCCCCGTACCCGCTGGTGATCTACGTCGACGGCAATCGGATCCCGCGGGACACGCGGGAACTGACGCTGAACGCCGGTCCTCACAAGGTTCGCCTCAAGAACGATACTTACTGGGTGGATATCAGTCAGGACGTGGAGATCCGTGCCGACACCCGCAGTGAGTTGCCCCTTGCGCCGCCGGAGCTTACGTATCTTGTTGTGCAGGCCTTCCCCGCGAACTGCAAGATCTTCCTCCGCCGTGCCGGCGGCGAGTGGAAGTATGTGGACGATACGCCCGCCAACCGTCGGATCGCCGTGGGCACCTACGGAATTCGCGTCAAACTGAACCCGACGGGCGAGACGAGAGACCAGGAGGTCACGTTGCGGTCCGGGGATAATCCACCGGTGCGTGTTTCGTTCGGGAGGCGTGGGTGATTCGTAGGGTTACAACGATCGGTTTGCTTTCCATGCTGTTTGCTACGGGTCTCCCTGTCGCGCTGGCAGACGAGGAGGCCGCACGGAAGCAGTTCCGAATCGCCCGTCGTCTTGTTGCCGAGGGATCATCCCAGGCTGTGGCGGCCCTCGAGCGTGTGATCGAGGTCGATCCCAAGGGGCCACTGGCCGATGACGCGGCTCTGGAACGGGTCCTCCTGATCGGTGTGCCGCGTTCGGTGGACGAGACCGGTCGTCTGACCCCGGCCAGTGTCAACGAGGCTCGCGGGCTTCTGACGGAACTCGTTCGCAAATTCCCTGCGGGGGACCGGGTGGCCGAGGCTCGTTATCTTCTGGGGCTGCTGGCCCTCGAGCCGGTCCCGGGATTCGATACCGCCGCGGCGAAGTTGGATCTTCTGGATGTCGCCACCGATGGCCGCGCCGGACCCTGGCGCGGTGCCGCGCGACTCACCATCGCACGTCTTGCGGCACTGGAAGGCGACTACGGCCGAGCCGCCGACGCGACACAACGGCTGCTTGCCGACGAGGGCGATCACATGTTGCGTGGTCGTGCGCGACTTGCGTGGGCCCGCTACCGCCTGCGTGAGGGCGGCTACGGCGAGGCTGCCGCAACACTTCAGGAACTCCTCGACGACGAGAGCCTCGAGCCGGAGGTCGTCCAACCCCTCCGGGACATGGCGATGCGGGCCCTGCTCGGTCGCACGCCCGACCTCGAACAATTCGAGCGGGTCGTTATCGACGGACGCTATCGTTCCGAGGACGGCATCGCGTTGCGACAGGGGAAGTCCGGCGACGAGATCATCGTCCTCGATCGTCGCCAGCACCGGGTGTTGACCATGGATCGCGATGGGCGTGTTCAGGATCAGTGGACCGTCGACGACCCGCACGCCGTCTCGACCACCGACGGCGGACGGATCTTCGTGGCCGCGGGCAACCAGCTGATCCGGCTCGATGACGAGGGGCTGGTGGTCCCCGTCGGCTTCAGCGGAGACTGGGGACCGGTCAGCCGACTTGCGGCCGATGGTCTCGGCGGTCTCTATCTGATCGGGCGTCGTTCGACGACGATCGGTTACCTCGCACCGGGTGCGTCGGTTCCCGAGCCGTTCGCGTCGCTGGATTCGATGCGCAATCCGTTCCTGGCGTGGGACGGCCGTTCGCTGCTGCTGCTCGACCCGAAGAGTCGCCAACTACATCGGATACGACCGGATGGGCAGCGACAGGCGCTCGGTATGGTTGCTCAGACGCGACCTCAGGGTCTCGCCATCGATGGGGCGGGACGGATCGTCATCCTGGACGGACGCAACCGAAGCCTCGGCTTCTATACCGCCGGCGGGCAGCCATGGAACACGCTGGATCTCGAGATGACGGAGTTGCAACGACCGGGGCAGGTGATGATCTCCGCCGACGGGTCGGTTCACCTGTTCGATGATGCCAACGGCGTCTGGGGGCGACTACCGTGATCGATCTACGAAGAGTGTGCGGTACGGTCGCCCTGTTGATCCTGGGACTGTCGGTCGCGATAGGGCAGACCGAGACCGAGAGTCCGGTGGTGGAGCCGTCGTCGCCGTTGCAGCAGATCCGCGACTATCTGGTTGAACTGGAATTCGAAAAGGCGCTGGTGGCCATCGGCTCGGCACTGGGGAATCCACAGCTCGAGGAGGCCGAGCGCGCCGAGTTGTGGGTCCTGCGATCGGAGACTCACGTCGCGTTCGGCGATCTGAATGCTGCGGAAACCGATTACGAGAATATCCTGAGGTTACGACCGGGCTTCGTGCCCGACAGTAGTCTGACCCCCAGGAAGGCCCGCGAGCGATTCGAGAAGGTTCGCGAGCGCACGATCGGCTACCTGACCATCGCCTCGACGCCATCGACGGTGACCTACCGAATCAACGGACGGAGTGTGACCCTCGATTCCGACGGGAGGATCCCGCTGCTTGCCGGGGAGCACCGCGTGGGCGTTGAGCAGTCCGGCTTCGACCCTCACGGGGAAGTGGTGACGGTGACGGCGGGTGAGGTGCTTACCCTCGAGGTCACGCTAGTTCCCAATTCGAGGACATTGGTGATCCGAACCGAGAGCTACGATGTAGAGGTCCTGCTGGATGGCAAGGTCGTCGGTCGCACGAGTCGTTCTCTCGATGGATCCGGGATCGGAGAGCTGCTACTTGCTGACGTGGCGCTGGGCGAGCATCAGATCGAGCTACGCAAGAACTGTCACCGGGCGATCGTCCTGTCCGAGGTGCTGTCGGTGGACCTGATGGAGCCGGGCCCGCGACGTCTGCGTGTCGAGCGGCTGGAGCCGGTCAACGCGACGGTGATGTTTGTCGGCGCCATCGACGGCTCGCAGTTGTTCATCGATGACGAGGAGGTCGGTCGCTTCCCTCTGGGGCCCGTCTCGACCTGTCCCGGGGAACGAAAGATCGAGATCCGGCTGGGTCAGAATCTGTTGTGGGGTGCGCGGTCGGTCCTGCCGGAGGGGCCTCCTTCGAATCTGGATGTCAGCCCGCGTCCCAATCTCGTGACCGCTGGTGAGGCCCGCCTGGCACCCGAGTTGGCGAGAATGGCCGAGCGCTTCAACCGCCGAGCAAGCGTGTCGTTACCGACGGGCGATCTGAAGGAGGCGGAAAGCTGGAGCTCGTTGCCGTTGCCGGTCGATACCGCGCTGGTGTTGGCGATAATCCCGTCGTCACAGGCCGGCGAACGAGATCGCTGGATCGCCTATAGCCCGATCCTGAAACAGGTCCAGGAATTCAATAGCGTCGACGGCTGGGAGCGTCCCATGTGGCGTGTGCCGCGCTGGGGTCTGCGGCTCGCCGACGATGTCTCCACAGGCGCCCCCATCGTTGTCGCGGTGACCCCGCAGTCCGCGGCGAACGAAGCGGGACTTGCCGTGGGCGATCGGCTGACTTCGATCGCAGGTATGCCGATGGCGAACGCCGCGACGGCGGGCCGAGCCCTCATGGACGCCGATCCCAAGAGCGCGCTGGCCGTCGGCTGGCAGCAACGTCTGGACGGCGCGGCCCGCGAGGCCCGGATGTCCGTGCGTTGGTCGCCGCAGATCGTCATGAACATCGGGAGTCACCCGGCGGACTTCGCCCGTGCCGCATGGGCGTTCGTCGACGGCGCCGGACGGGACGAGAACGGCATGTCCGCGCTCTCCAATCTGGCCGTGATGCTCGAGCATTACGAACAGCGGGAGCAGGCGCTGGCGACCTGGTCCCGTGTTCGCTGGGAAGAAGGTCGCACGGGTATCGGCAAGGGAACTGCGCTCTATTACATCGGTCGGGTGCACGCCGCGCTGGGTCACGATGAACAGGCGGCGACGGCGCTCAGGGGCGCTGCCGATTCCGATGCGACGTTCCGCGACGACGACGGACCGCCGGTGGCACCGGCTGCCCGGGATCATCTGGCGGATCTGGGGATTGCTTCCCGCTAGTTGCCGGGACCCTGTCGCTACTGATCCTTGTAACGTGGGTCCTGATCGACCATCACCACGCCCATCAACTTGCGATTGAAGGCGCGTTCCTGAACGCCGCGACTCTCGATGGCGGTGATCTCATCCATGATGAAGTTGAAGTCGTCGCTGCTCCGTTGTTCGAACGCCACCTCCAGTCGCTGGAGGGCGTTCGTGAGATCGGAGTGGGTCAGGTAGGCCGGTTGCTGGATCGTACGGGTCGGTTCCTTGGTCGCGCGGTTGAACTGCACGAGGGCCTGCTCGAACTCCTCGCGAGTCAGATAGTCACCGACCGGCAGGGTCTGCGGTTTCGTCAGCGTCGGCCGGTCGACGAGCGCGTGGTCCACGGGCTGCTGCACCGGCGTGCCGCTACGCATCCCGACGGTCAGGCCGATGGCGAACACCGCGGTGGCCGCCGCGAGACCGGCCGCGAAGGTCCAGAACGACGCCTGGCTTCGCGGGCGTAGTACGACGAGACGCGGCGCCAGCGGAACCTCCTGCGCGTGCTCCTTCATGAACTGTCGAGTTCCCTGGAGGTCATCGACTACGTTGCGGCAGTCGGCACAGTCATCCAGGTGAAGGGCCAGGGTTTGACGACGCTGGGGATCGATCGCGTCGTAGAGATAGCCGATCCAGTCTTCGTTGGGAATGTCGTTACACGTTGTCATCGCACCATCCTCCGCATCGAACGCTAGAGTGAATCCATGCCCTGTTGTTGCAGGGCCTGTCGCACACCGTTCAATCCGTAATACATCCGCGACTTGACGGTGCTCTCCGGGCAGCCGACGATCGCCGCAATCTCTCGAAACTTCAGTCCTTCGTATTCCTTGAGTACCAACACCTCGCGTTGCTCAGCCGGGAGTGTCTGCATGGCACGCACCAGCGCCAGACGTTGCTCGCTGCGGATCGCCTCCTCGGCGGGTCCGTTTGCGCTCTCGGTCACCGGGCTCTCGAAGCGTGTCTCGTCGAACGAAGCGCCCGGTGCCAGGAGCTTGCCCCAACGCTTACTTCGACGGGCCTGGTCGCGACAGAGATTGAGCGCGATCTGGTACATCCAGGTCGAGAAGCGAGAGCCCTCGCGATAGCGATCGGCCTTATCGAGGATCCGCAGGAACGTCTCCTGGCAGATGTCACGGGCATCCTCCGGACGGGGCATCATCCGGGAGACGAAGCGGAACAACGGCTGCTCCCAGCGGAGCACCAGCGACGAGAATAGATCGGTCTGTCCCTGACGCACCGCCAGCAACAACTCTTCGTCGGTCTGCGGCGCCGTCGCGTCGAGCACCGTCGCCGTCATCCGTTCCTCCACAGGTCTAGGGGCCTCCACATTCAATGAAACGTCCGTCGACTCCGATGGACGCAAATTTCCCGGATCCGTCATCGGAGTCCAAAAATTGTCATCGATCGGAGCGCGAGGCGCCACTCCTTGACGCTTTATTGAGGCCCGGAGGGCTCGTCGCCCGTTCCCACGGCTCCAACGGCCCCCAATGTCGCCGATTTGGACACATATACAAAATCTGGCTTGTGTATTGCTATCCATTTGGGAGGAAAGAGGAGTAGAACGTGTCGTCGACCACTCTGGAGCGTGGCCCCGGGGTCCCCCCCTGCGCCGCACGGCGGCGTTGGGCCAGAGATCTGACCCTGGGTCTAGAGCGGGCCGGTCATCCGACGATGACCGTCGTCGAGACGTCGGAAGAGGGCGATCTGGAGCTCACCGACGGCTTCTTTCTCCGTGGCGGATCCGTCAGCGCCCGTCGCCAGGTCGCTCGCTGGCTCCCGGAGTTGATGCGACTCAAACGTGAGTCCGCCAGCCTGTCCGGCGAGATCCTGGAGCGTTACGAGGAGGCGACCCTGGTCTACCGGATCTGCGACCGGCTGGGGGATGTGTTCGGGGAACGAGCGATCTCCGTCCTGGTATTGGACGAGGCCCGGGATCGTCTCGCCGCCGAACATGCGGAATTGTGGATCCGTGAGGACGACCTGTACCGCCGCGTGGCGAAGGTCCCGATCGAGCAAGAGGGTGCCGACATCCCGCCGGCGGTCGTCACCGAATGTGTCGATCAAGAGCGACCGATGCTCTCCGTACCGGGGGAGCCGCTGCACGTTTGTGTGCCGCTGCCGTTTAGCGAACCGAGCCACTCCGGCGTCATGCTGTTTCGCGGTCGAACGGGCGACGAGCCATTTCGCAGCGGCGACGTCAAGCTCCTCCAGGCCCTCGCGACCCTTGCGGCGGCGTTCATCCGCAACGACCATCTGGCCGAAACCGCACGACGGGAAGAGGCGAGGCGTCGTGAAGACGAGATCGCACGGCAGATCCATCGCAGCCTCCTGCCGCTACGAGCACCGCAGATCGAGGGTGTCGAGTTGTACGGCACCTGTCACGCCGCCGATCTGATCGGTGGGGACTACTACGGATTCTGGACCGACATCGGTGGTCGGCTGGGCATGATCGTCGCCGATGTGTCGGGACACGGCATCCCGGCCGGTCTCTGCATGGCCGAGGCCAAGGGTGTCATGCAGATCGAGACGACACGGACCGCCAAGCTGTCCGACGCCCTGGGGAGGATCAACGACGACCTCACCGAGGGCTTCTCGCGGAACGACATGTTCGTCACGGCCTCCCTCGCCCGACTGGATCCAGAGAGCGGGAAACTGAGCTTCGGGAACGCCGGCCATCTTCCGGGGCTGATCTCCCGGGGCGACGGATCGATCGAGCCGCTGGCGATCCGGGGCGTGGCCCTGGGCATCGTCCCCGGCATCGGCTACGGATCCGTCGAGAGAACGCTGGAGCCCGGCGACGTGCTGCTGCTCTACACCGACGGCATCACCGAGACCCGGGATCCGACCGGCGAGATGTACGGAAGCGAACGGCTGAAGTCCTTCCTTGTGGAGCATCGTGCCGCGCCACTCAAGGATCTCTGCGAACAACTGATTGCGACGACTCGCGAGTTTGCGAAGGGTGTCGCCGTACACGACGACCAGACCGTGGTCGCCATGCGATACGTCGGTCACGACGGGGGGGCCGCGTCATGAGCAAGCTGCAGACGATTCTCGTCGTCGACGACGATGCCTTCATCCGCAAACCTCTCGAGTACATCCTCGAGCAGGAGGGGTTCGAGGCGCGCATTGCCTGCGATGGCGACGAATGCCTCGAGCAAGTGAAGAAGCACCGCCCGGACCTGATCATCCTGGACGTGATGATGCCGAAGAGAGACGGCTTTGAGGTTTGCGAAGTGTTGAAATCGGACGCGGAGCTTCGAGATATCCCGGTGATCCTGCTCTCGGCTCGCGGTCGCGAGAACGATCAACGACGAGGCATCGAGCTGGGGGCCGCGGACTTCATGACAAAACCCTACTCGCCATCGGAATTGATCGGACGGGTCAGGGAACTTCTGGACGAGGCGGCGTTAGCCGAACAAGGGAAACAGGGGAGAACGGTATGAGTCATCGAAGGAATGGTTCCGTAGCCGAGATTGAGCCGCGGGTGCTCACCAAGACCGAGATCGATCACCGGATCGCGGCCGTCTGTGCCGACTGTTCGCGAGACGGACACGAGGATCCACGCTCGCCGATGACGGTGCGCTGGATCACCGCAGCCGAGTTGGTGGCGCGCGTCGCCCCGCTCCTCTCCAAGAACTGATCGCGCCGAGGGGAGCTGCGAATCATGGCCCAGTGGAGTCTTACCGACAAGACGTTGTACGCCAAGGTGGTGTACTACGGGCCTGCGTACGGCGGTAAGACCACCAACCTGGAGTCGCTCCACCGCATCCTGGATCCGAAACAGAAGGAGAAGCTGGTCTCGGTCAAGACGGCAGACGACCGCACGCTGTTCTTCGATCTATTGCCCTTTGATCTCGGCAACGTGCTGGGTTATCGCGTCGCCCTGAAGGTCTACACCGTACCAGGCCAGGTCCGTTACGACGCGACACGCCAGGTGGTGCTATCCGGTGCCGACGCTGTCATCTTCGTCGCAGACTCCAGCCCCGATCGCGAGGAACAGAATCGCTGGAGCCTACAGAACCTACGGCTGAACATGCGGGCCAAGGGACTCGACCCGAAGGTCGTCCCGGTGCTGCACCAGTTCAATAAACAGGATGTCGAGGGCGCGATCAGCGTCGCGAACCTTTCCCATCGTCTCGGGCTTGCCGCCGAGAGCGGGTACCCCGCCGTCGCCATCACGGGGCAGGGGGTCCTCGAGACCTTCGTCGATGCCTGCACACAGATGCTGGCCCGATTGGTCGAAAAGGCCGAACCCAAGACGCGCAAGGCGATGGAGACGGGCGACATGGAGGAACACATCCGTCGCGCGTTTGCACCGCACACCGCACGGGTCGAACAGGCCGGCGATCAGACGCCGGCACCCTCCGAGAGCCCCGTCGTCGTGCCGCAGGACGACTTGCTTCAGAGTTCCGTCCAGGCAAGCGTCGAACTGGGCGAGCAGCTGACGCAAGAGTCCGGACGGGCGACCCGCCTCGAGCGCGAGGCCGAGGCCCTGCGGCTGCTCGGTGAGCTTCAGAGGTCCTCCGCAGTTGAATTCTCACGGGAGACGCTGATCTCCAAGACACTCAAGACTGTCCGCGAAGTCATGGTCTGCCATCACGTGGCCCTGGTGGTCCCCGATGACGAGACCGGCACCCGAGTCGTCGATGTGGTCGGCGTGGAGTCGGAGCCCTTCCATCGCTCGTCACGCGGGAAGGAGCTGATGGCGCGACTGGTCAAGACCGGTCGCCCCGCGGTGCTGGACGATCTCACCGAGGAGTCCGCCGAGCTGGCGGAAGAGAAACCGCTCGCGGACATCCGTGCACTGTTGGCGGTTCCGGTGGGGGATGACGAGAATCATCTCCTGGTGGCCTCGGCGAAACGTCCCGACGGTGCCTTCGATCCCACCGACACAAGATTTCTCGCAACGATCGGTGCCCACCTGGCCGTCGCCATCGAACGCTCGGAGCTGTACGAACAGATCGAGGCGCAGCGCGACAACCTGGAGGTCGAGGTTCAGGATCGCACCGCCGAATTGCGGCAGGCGTGTCAGGAGCTGAAGAGCCTCGATAGTCTGAAGGATCGATTCCTGGACAACCTCTCTCACGAGATGAAGACTCCGTTGACGGCGATGTTGACCTCGGCGACCTTTCTGCGAGACTACCGAACCAACGCGGCGCAACGAGCCGAGATGTTCCGTTCGATCGTCGAGTCCGGCGAGACGCTCCAGACACATATCGATCGACTCTTTCAGATCGCGACCATCGATCGCGATTCCGAACGCGCAGATTGTGAAACATGTACGGTTCAACAGTTGCTCGAGCGTGCGGCCTCCGGGATGGAGGGCGACAGACTCCAGATCCAGACCGAGCATCCGGAGTTTCCGCTTAGCCTCGACACGGCCGCCTGTGCACGGGCCATCGGCAACCTGATCGACAACGCGCTGAAGTTCTCACCGGATAACGGTGGCGTCGAGGTACGAACCGACATGGGTCCGGATCAGTTGAGCATCCACGTCTGTGATCACGGTCCCGGTATCGAACTCTCGCAACTGGAACGTCTCTTCCAGCCCTTCGAGCAGGGTGGCGAGATTCTCACGGAGAAACCCGATGGCATGGGAATAGGTCTGTACGAGACCCGTCAGATCCTGAAGCGATACGGCGGCGAGTTGACGTTCCAGCCTAGATCGGGAGGGGGCAGCGAGTTCTCGGCGGTATTGCCGCTGGAAAGAATCCAGTCCGAGGTGATGGCCGGGGAACTGGGCTAGCGGAAGGACGAGCTTGAGCGATCGGAAGACAGACGATTGGATGTGTCGCAACGACGAGATCAGTCTCGAGTTGATCCGTTGCAGTCATGACTCCGACGCGATGTTGGATCGTGTCCTGGTAGAGTTCGAGCAGCGTCTCGAAGAGCTCTCCGCCGACGTGCTCGACGAGCGCACCGGTCCGCCGTCGGAGGAGGATCGCAGGCGGCTCCGTGCGATTGCGATGCTCTCGCGGCAGATGTCGGCACTCATGGAGAAGTCGGCGGCCGTCTCCAAGCTGAGGGGTTGGGCCGAGGAACAGCAGCGTCTGAACATGGAACTTCAGCGATCGTGGCGCCGGGAGCAAGAGCTCCGCTCCGATCTCGAGGGTGTCCTGCACGTGTTGGACGTGGCGATCCTCGTAATCGCCGAAGATCGAACCGTCAAGAATTGCAACTCACGCTTCGCCGAATGGGTCGCGATCTCTCCCGACGATCTCCTGGGGCAGCCGGTCGAGAAATTCGTCGGCGAGGTTCTTCCCGGTCAGACGGGCGTCGCGGTTCTGACGGTCGATATCGATGACACCGCGGGCGTGAATGACGGTGGCGTCGCCATCGCCCAGCCCGCCGAGCTTCACGTCGAGATTAACCGGAGAAACCTTCCGGGCGTTGGAGAAGTCGTCTGGATGCGACGGTTACCGATTGGCGACACGACCTGGATGCGACAGGTTGGATCCGAACTCGATGAACTGGGCATGATCTGTCACCGGATCAACAACCCGCTGACGCCTCTTCTGGGTCGGGCGCAGATCCTCGCGGTCCGCAAGGACCTCCCGGAGCCCGCCGTCAAGGGTGTCCGGATCGTCGAGGAGTCCGCGAGACGCATCGCGGATGATATCCGTGAGTTGGCCTTCCGTGTCCGCGTGCTTCGCGAACAGACCCGTCAGCGAACGGCCGACACCGGTGCCACCGACGAGGTGTAGTGGGCCCTCCGGCGGCGCAACACGTAGGCGACGAAGAAAGCGAACACCAGCATGACCGCGATGTAAGCACCGGGTGGCAGGGCCGGTTGTCCGTCGCTGCCAACGAAGTGTGGCGCGGCGCCCAGCAAGAGCCAGTTGATCCACGCGTGAATCCCCGCAGAGAAATGCAGGTTCGCCGAGATCATCACGATCAGGCCGAACAGCACCCCCAGGCAGACCGTGAACAGCAGCTGTCGGATCGTCGAGGTCCATGGCGGTTGCAGGAGGATATGTTCGACACCGAACAGAAGCGACGTGGCCAGCAGTGCAAACCAACGTCGCGCGGGTGGGGTCGACAGTCGTAGTCGAGGCGCCAACCGCTCCAGCTCGCCCATCAACAGTCCGCGGTAGTACGCCTCTTCACCGAATGCCAGAAGGGCCTGGCCGACCAGCGCCCAGATCAACCACTCGCTGGGTTCAGGCCAGCTAAGCTCGAATCGCGCTCCTCTCAAGGAGGCCAGCACGTAGAGGCTGAAGTAGGTGGCCAGGATGACCGCACCGGTGCCACCCGCCGCCCGCAGGAAACGGGCCGGGCGAGCACGACGCATCACCTTGCGCGCGGTCGGAACGGAGAAGGCTGCCACGAGCAGGCAGACGCCGATGAGAGCGATGCCGGCGAACGCACGATAGCGGGCATCGTCCAGGAGGATCGAGCCGCCTCTGGATGGGAATAGAGAAAAGAACCAGCCGTAGGCGTAGAGCGAGAGCCACTTCTCGACCAGCAGCATCAACAGCAGCGGTGTAATCGTTCCGAGTCGAAGCCCGGGGCCGGGCACGGCACCCCGTTGCCGTTCACGGGCGGTCACCAGGAGCAGGACAAAGATAGCGGCGAAGAGCAGGCTGCCGACGATTGGCGGCACGTAAGGCGACTCGGGGGTGCCCGCGTTATACTGGCGCAGCAGGCTAGCGGTGGCCAGGGTCATGACGACCATCAGCCAGGCTAGCCCCGTGGGGATTCTCACGATCTCTCCGACACTATGAACGGGTCCGGTCCGTTACTATATCCAACGCTCCCCGCGCCCGTGGTGCCACCCTTTTCCTTTCCGGAAAACACCGTCAGGCCAAGATCCGGGGAATACGGAGTGTTCATGGCCCGTAGAGCCAAGATTGCCGCCACCCTGGGCCCGGCCTGCGACAGTCGCAAGGTCCTGGGGGAGATGATCGAGAGTGGGATGGATATCGCCCGCCTCAACTTCTCTCACGGGACCCCCGACGATCATCGGAAGCGGGCCTCGCGGTTGCGAACCGTCAGTCGCAAGCTGGGGACGGACCTGGCGCTGGTGGCGGATCTGCAGGGGCCGCGGTTTCGGGTCGGCACGCTGAACGGCGGAAGCCTCGAGTTGGTCGATGGCGAACGGGTCGAGGTCTTGGCGGGTCGCAAGCGAGCGCCGGCGGGATCGATTCCGGTCTCCTATGCCGCGCTCAGCAGCGACGTGCGTCCCAAGGACCGCATCCTCATCGACGACGGCAAGATCGATCTCCGTGTCATCTCCGTCAAGGGCGATGTGGTCCGTTGTGAAGTCGCACGCGGTGGGACGATCAGCGACAATAAGGGGATCAATCTCCCGGGCTGTCAGCTGTCGGTCCCCACGCTCACCCGCAAGGATCGTCACGACCTTCGCACCGCCGTCGAAATCGGTGCCGACTGGTTGGCGATCTCGTTCGTGCGTAGCGCCGATGACCTGAGGACCGCCAGAAAGCAACTCCAGCGCGTCGGAAGCGATCTGCCGTTGCTGGCCAAGATCGAACGCCCGGAGGCCGTCGATCAGCTGGGCGACATCCTGGAAGCATCGGACGGCATCCTGGTGGCCCGTGGCGATCTCGGTGTGGAGTTGCCACCCGAGCGGGTGCCGATCCTGCAGAAGCAGATCATCGAACGGGCCAACGCCGCCGGCAAGCCGGTGATGACCGCCACACAGATGTTGGAATCGATGCGGCATTCGCCACGACCGACCCGGGCCGAGGCCAGCGATGTGGCCAACGCGGTCCTCGACGGCAGCAGCAGCCTGCTACTGACCGCCGAGACCGCCGCCGGCGACTTTCCCACAGACGCGGTCACGATGATGGACAGCATCATTCTTCAGGCCGAGGGGACGGGACGCATGCATGTGGCCGGTCGTCCCAGCGGGGACCTGTCGGTGGCATTGACGGTAGCGCGGGCCGGCTGTCGTGCGGCCTATGACGTGCGCGCGTCGCACATCGTCGTCTTCACGCAGAGTGGTTTCAGTGCCATGCAGGCCGCTCGCTTCCGACCCAGCACGCCGATCCTGGCGTTCAGTCCATCCAGAAAGGTCTGTCGACAGCTTCGGGTCCATTGGGGCATCGAGCCAAGGAAGTTGCCCAACCTTCGATCCATCGAGGCATTGATGGCGGCGCTGGACGATGTGCTGCTGGAGCAGGAGTGGGTGCAGCCGGGCGACATCGTCGTCGTCCTCTCGGGCTCACCGATCGGAGTCACGGGGACCACGAACCTAATGAAGGTCCATCGTGTCGGGACGGCTCTCGGCAACCGCCGGTGAGCCTGGGACTCCGCGCAGTGGGATGAGTTGACGCCCGCGCGTCCAACGGTAGGCCGGTCGATCGGGGTAGCGTCGCAGGAGTTCGGCGTTTCGTTCTCCCAGGTCGATGGCGAAGATCGACCCATCCTTCATGAACGGATCGTTGAGGAAGAAACCCTCGTTGTAGATCACTCCCTCGGTCCAGACGAAGACCAGGCTACGATCGATCTCCCGCTCCCGCATCTCTCGTTTCAGCAGGTTGGTCACGCCGCCGTACTCCGCTAGCTCGCGGATTTGTGTGGGGAAGTAGTTCGAGAAATTCGATGCGATAAACAGGCCCACCAGCGCGATGCCCAGCAGATGACCGGTGGCCACCCGTTGCGGCAGCACGTCCGACGGTACGCAGCGCAGGTCGAGGGCCTCGCGCAGGCCGATGGCCGACAAGACCAGCAGGACCGGTGCCGCCGAGAACCAGTAGCGGGCGCCGTAACCCGTGTGGAACGCCGCCCAGTAGGCCCAGTGGCCGATCATGAGCGCGGCCGTCAGGGCGATGAACCCCCAGAAGACCGCCCGTCGGCGACCCCAGAAAAAGGCGGCGACGATCAGGCCCAACGAGAAGCGTCCGGGCCATCCCAGGAAGTGATGGGAGGAATTCTCCACGAACCGGGTCACGCTCCGAAGTCCCTTGGCCGGTGTGTGGCCCCAGTCGCCCCAGGAGACCCACCAGCCCGATCCCTTGTCCGGCCCGAAGCCGACGATGTCGTTGGCGTGGTACGCGGTGTACAGATTGAGTCCCGACGATTCTGGAGGTGCGTTCAACTGATTCCAGCCGAGATAGGCGGCGACGAAGGGCACGACACAGAGCGCAACGGTGAGGGCGAATCGCAGACCGGCTCGAAGCTGATCACGATGGATGGCGTGCGTCGCGATGAGGAACAGCGGCGCGCTGACCGCCAGGAGCGCGGTGTAGGGGCGTGCCAGTATCGCGGCGCCGAGGCAGAGCCCCGCAAGAATCGCCCATCGAGTCTCATCGTCACGAAGCCCACGCAACGTGAAGTAGATCGATGCGGTAATCAGGAATGCCGCCGTCATGTGCGCCATCATCGAGCCGGCCATCATCATGAAGAACGGTGATGTCAACGCCAGCAGCCAGGCGACCACACCCCAACGCCAGTCCGTCAGTAGTTGGGTGATCTTGAAGATCAGGAAGCCGGTCAGCGCCGCGAGGAGCGGGTTGGTCATCCACGGCACGCCGATCCAGACCCACGGCACCATCAGCAGTGAGAACAACGGTGGGTATTTCGAGAACCAGCGTCCCTCGGACTGCAATACATGTTCGTGCGCAAAGAATTCAGCATCGGCGGGGACGTCGGCGGCGAGCTTGCCCTCCGCGAAGATCTTGGCCTGGAACAGGTAGGCCGCCTCGTCGTTGACGTGCGGCACCGATCCCAGCCCCGTCGCCGAGATCCACGCGCCACCCAGCAACGTCAATACAAACAATGTCGCGAGGAGCGCCCGCGGGGCGTTGGGCTTTGCGATCCAACGCAGCGCGATGGGCGAGAGGGGAAGGGTCGTCGGAAACACCTGGGCCAGGAATCGGAAGATCAGCAACAGCAGGCCACCGACCAGGACGATCT